>CALDMI010000034.1 GCA_937914815.1 uncultured Clostridia bacterium | reverse complement strand
CATAAGTGTATCACCGCCCTTTACTCCTCGCGCGGGACCGGTGTACGAGCCGTCGTAGCCCAGAAAAGCCGAATACAGATTGTACCGTCTGTCAGACAAGGCGGGCTTGTCCTTTTCACCTACTATCACTTCTGCCCCGGTATTTTTTACATATTCATCAATTTTAATAATGTGATCAAAGTGCGCATGCGTTACAAGTATATACCTTATACGGAAATCCCAACCATCGAGAAGCCGCATGACCGATGCCAACCCGTGCGACGGGTCAACAACAGCGGCATCTTTTCCGGAGCATATAAGATATTCATTTGACGAAAACGCGGGAGCATCATCTGTTATTGTGTATATCCTCATCTCTGCTCCTCCAAAACTGATGTTATATTATACCACAGACTACTGGAAAAGTCTATACTTTTAATGAACTTTTCCGTTTTTTTAACATAGACTGTTATTGCGAGCATCATAAACAGAACAAGGGGGCGGAAAGTTTTTATGAGGGTAAATGTAGGGTCCGTTAATACTGCGATAAGGGTGCGTAAGCTGCTGATGCGTAACGGCATATCATCCGATATTCTTAAATCGGACGGCGGGCGTGAGCGTGGCGGATGCACATACGGTGTAACATTTGACGATGTGTACTATTTTGATGTTGTCGGTATGCTCCGCGACGCCGGGATAGGATATACGGTATCCAACGAATGAAACACACCGTATATCTCGATAACGCGGCAACGAGTTATCCGAAACCGCGTGAGGTTATAAAAGCTCTCAATAAATGTGTCCGCGACTATTGCGGGAACCCCGGCAGGAGCTCACATTACTTCTCCGTGCGGACAGCCGAGGAGCTGTATCGCGTCAGAGAAGATGTATCATCTTTTTTCAAAAGCGGAGTTCCTGAAAATGTTATTTTTACCGAAAACGCCACCTATTCGCTTAACACTGCGATAAAAACCATGGTGCCCGCCGGATGCGAAGTTCTTATTTCTGATGTCGAACACAACTCGGTAGTCCGCCCTCTTGAACGGCTCCGGCGTGAGCACGGTGTAACCTACAAGTGCTTTTCAACCGACGGCGACATATCGGAAAACATCGAAAAGCTTATCGAAAAGCAGACCCGCTGTATAATCTCGACCCTGCAATCCAATGTCACCGGAGATGCAATACCGCTCGGTGTCCTGTCTGCAGTAAAACGCAGATACGGGCTCATTCTCATAATAGATGCATCACAGGCAGCCGGACATCGGAGAATTGACCTCTCAAAGGCTTGCTATGACGCATTTTGCGCTCCGGGACATAAGGGACTTCTCGGTATTCAGGGCTCCGGAATACTTATACTGTCCGACGGAAATATATGCCGGGAAAGCTTTGTCGAGGGAGGGAGCGGAAGCGAATCATACAGCAAATCAATGCCGGCATATCTGCCGGACAGATACGAAGCAGGGACACTCCCCGCACCCTCAATTGTATCGCTCGGCACCGGGATAAGGTATATTAACGGACGAGGGATAGCGGAAATTGAAAATCACCTGTCTGCCCTCACCGAAGCGGCAAAAGAACGCCTCACAGAAATTCGCGGGGTTACGGTCTATACAAAGAGCGCCGGCGGAATACTTGCATTCAATGTTCGCGATTTTCCATCCTCAGATGTTTCGGGACAGCTTGACAGAAAGGGAATTTGCACCCGCGGTGGTCTCCACTGCTCACCCTCTGCGCACGAGAAACTCGGAACTGTTGAGCGCGGTTGTGTGAGAGCAAGCTTTTCATGCATGAATACTATGTACGATGTAGATAAGCTTGTAAAAGAAATACGGCTGATATCCGAATATTCTATATAAAAAACGCGGCAGATTGCTACAGTGATTAATTACATCGCTTGCGTCTGCCGATATTTTATTGTTTTCTTGTATGATTTTCCCGGGAAACGGCATGAACCGTATCCGGACAGAGAACTTCCTTTTTCTCCGGCAACGGAATATTTGCAACACGGCATATATATTCCGTAAGGTTTCGCCTGTATCGCGGAAATGCCGTGCCGTTACAGTCCAGCGTAAAGTCGGCATATTTCTTATACAGTGCCTCTCTCTCCTGAAAAAGGTCATCAATGGTATATCCGTCCGGTATGACAATTCCCCGCTTTGAAAAATCGCCGAGACGGCGCTTCAGCTCCGGGAGACCGACGCGGAGATATATAATAGGTCCCATTTCGGAAAGGTGCTTCATCGCCGCGGGATAATATACTGCGCTACCGCCGGTCGAAAGCAGGATATTGTCCGTATTTATACCGAGCAACACCTCTTCTTCAATTCGCCGGAATTCCGGAAGCCCGTATGTGTCAATGATATTCTGCAGTTTCATGCCGACTTTTTTCTCTATGAGCCTGTCCGAATCCACATTGCGAAATCCGGTATCTCTTGCCGCCGCCTTTCCGAGAGAGGATTTACCGGCGGCAGGCATACCTATAAGTGTAAAAATCAATAGTTCACCTCCGTATAACTCTGACCGCAGGAAAAGTCTTTGCATTGCAGACGAATATCTCCGCCGTGTACGGCGGAATTTTTATTTTTCTTCCGGTATTGCCCGTATATAACCCGCTCATCTCGTGCGATGACAAAAGCCCGACTTCCTCCGGAGAATTGTTTACGCATGTAAAATAAAAGTAATTATCTGTATATCTCGCAAAAAGCAGAGTATCGGATGTCAACATGATGAGTCTGAACTCCCCCTTCGCATACACCGGCGATGTGCGCCTTATATTACCGGTTTTTCTGTAATGGTCGAGAATTTCTCCGCACTCATGCCCCCACGGGAACGGCAGACGATTGAATGGGTCCTTGTAACCCTCGACCCCCGCCTCGTCGCCATAATACACAGTAGGTATTCCCGGAACGGTGCAAAGAATCGTATATGCCATTTTCAGGCGCCGGATACCTTTTTTCCGTTCTGCAGGCGTCATCCGTTTTATCGAGAGCTCGCGGTTACTGTAACCGTCGGACGGCTCGCCGCCAAGCATTGTAAGTATACGCTCCGTATCGTGAGTTCCGAGCAGATTCATCTGCGCATCTCGGATTCTCTTCGGCGCATTATACAGAATATCCGTCAGAGCATATCTGAGTTTTTCTGTTCCTCCGTCGGTAAAATATGAAATAATACCGTCCCGAAGAGGATAGTTCATAACACCGTCAAGTTCACTGCCGTGATAATAGGATTTTCTCTTTCCGTAGGCTATCTTGTTCGAAGCATCCTCCCAGACCTCACCGTAAAGGATCGCTCCCGGTTTTATAGCATTAAGCCGTCGTTTTATCCGCCCTATAAATCCATCAGAGAGCTCGTCGGCAACATCGAGGCGAAAGCCCGCAATTCCCATTTTCGTA
This sequence comes from uncultured Clostridia bacterium, assembly GCA_937914815.1. GTDB lineage: Bacteria > Bacillota > Clostridia > Oscillospirales > CAG-272 > UBA1740. The sequence continues at coordinate 2,038 of CALDMI010000034.1, read as the reverse complement.
TATTTCGAAATAACACCGTCTTTTCCGCAAAAATACTCCGAACATGTCGGAAAATCAGGATTAATACGCGGCAGTATTTCAATTCCCCACCAACATGTATACTTATCCGGGTAATGCTGAAACTCATACCATGGGTAATACGGAGAGGATTTTGTGTTATAGGCACCGCCATTGCCGTAATGACCGTAACGATTGAAATACAAACTGTCGGCGCCCGTGTGATTGAACACGCCGTCAAGAATAATACCTATTCCGCGCTCTCCGGCTTTCCGTATCAGCGTAGAAAGCGCACCGTCGCCGCCGAACATTTCATCGACCTTCATGTAATTCCCGGTATCATACTTATGATTTGAGACCGATTCAAACACCGGGCTCAGGTATATTGTATTAACACCGAGCGACGATATATAATCCAGTTTATCGACGATTCCCCACAATGTGCCGCCAAAAAACGTATTGTTTTTCAACGGAGCGCCGGGATATTCCGGAAATTCGGTTATCCCGCCATACCAGTCGTCTATCAATACGGCATCCGGGCGCACTATGACATCTCCGCCACGACTGAATCTGTCTACAAAAATATGATAGATAATTCCGCCGTACCGCTCACGCGGTGCTTCATACAGGAAATCCGAAACAGTCATCTGAAATTTCCGTACATCTTCTTCAGGCTTCAGATAAACACATTCACATTCACCGTCAGAGTCACCGGAATATCCGCCGTAAAGTCTGCCACATGCCGTATCAATTCTGTATCTGTAAAACCAAAGCCCTACCGGGAGGCTCACCTCTCCGGTCACAAAGCTGTCAATAAGAGAGTTCGGAGAAATTTCCTGACTCAAAGCAATATCGGCGACATGGTCACCGTTTTCCGAAAAAATTTCAAGGTCGACATTTGTCGCCCCGGCGTGTCGTGGTAGTGAGAAGGCAACGTGCAAAGGCACCCCGGAGGTTACCGCCCGCTCTCTGCTCCGCTCACCGGAAATCAAAAAGCATGATCGCGCCGCGAGAGGCGTTATATCCTCCCGCGGTATTCTGAACATATTCAAATCATTTTACCTTAATTTTGTTTATAGGAGTAGCGTGCCATATGTTGTCAGCATAATTTCTTATACTGTTGTCCGACGAGAACACACCGCTGGTTGCGGTATTCATGAGAGACTTATGAGCCCAGTCGGTTCTGTTTGCATAATCCGCGCTCGCCCGTTTTGACGTGTAATAATAGGAATCAAAATCCGCGAGGCACATAAACGGGTCGGCGACGCCGTATCCACCGTTTATCAGGTAATCCGCGATGTGTGAGAAGCTCTGCCCTCCTATCGGGCTGTTGAATCTGTCTACGACACGACGAAGCACATCGGAGCGGTGATAATAATCGCGCGCGACATACCCGTTTCTCCAGAGTTCGTCAACCTCGTGAGTGTTGAGACCGAAGATATACATATTATCTTCGCCTACCGCTTCGAGAATTTCGACATTCGCGCCGTCGAGAGTTCCCACGGTGAGTGCGCCGTTCATCATGAGCTTCATACAACCTGTTCCGCTCGCCTCCTTACCGGCGAGCGATATCTGCTCGGATATATCAGCCGAGGGAATGAGTATCTCCGCAAGAGATACATTATACTCCTCCATGAATACAACCTTGAGTCTGTCGCGCGTCAACGGATTTCTCTCGAGCTCCTCCGAGAGGAACCATATAAGTTTTATCAACTTCTTCGCCATGACATAGCCCGGCGCCGCCTTACAGCCGAAAATAAAGGTCTGGGGCGGAATATCTGCGTTCGGATTATCATTGATTTCGTTATAGAGTGCTATTATCTTCATTACATTGAGAAGCTGGCGTTTATACTCATGCATTCTCTTTATCTGAACATCAAATATGGAATCCGGGTCTATTCTCCGACCTATACGGTCATATACAAAATGTGCAAAGCGTTCCTTGTTGAGTCTCTTTATATCAGCGACACGGTCAAGTACAGTGCAGTCATCTGCAAACTGCGTGAGCTTTATGAGCTGTGACGCATCTTCGCGGAAACCG
>CALDMI010000033.1 GCA_937914815.1 uncultured Clostridia bacterium | reverse complement strand
GCGGCGCTCTCGGCAAGGCTACCCGCGCGGGGCGCGGAATATCGCTTGAGTTCCCGCCCTCCGTCCTTACTGAGGACGCGGAGCGGGTGGCACACGCGTTTTCGGATATACGCGCCGCGGGCTTTGGCGTCGCGATGTCCGGCTACGGCTCGCGCGAGATGACGATGCCGGATATGGTTGCCGCTACCCCGGACGAGGTCTTTATGGACAGCGGAATGACATCGCTCCTCTCCGACTCTCTCCGTTCGGCTGCCGCCGTCGCTGTGGTGCGATATGCCGCGGGGCTCGGCTCAAAGGTGATAGCCGAGGGGGCGGGGGACGACACCGCGCTCCGCGCTCTGTCCTCTTCCGAGGCATACGGGTTTATCCCGGCGGAGAGCTATTCCGGGATTGAGGTGCTCCGTGCGGGCATGCTCTCCGTCACAGGATTTACCGACGCTATGAGGGAGGAGACGGTATGAAAGAAAGAAAGACCCCGTTCTTCAGCCTGAAGCGCACGGCGAAGGAAGTAAAGCGCTACCGCACATACCAGAGGATAATTCCGGTCGGTATCGGCGCGGTGTCAGCACTCCTTATAATCGTTTACGTAATATCGCTTCTGTTCCAGAGGTACGGCAGCTTCACGGTAAAGGTTCAGGACTACGAGGACAGAAAATATGCGCTCTCCCTGTCGGAGAGCGAGAGCTTCACGAGTTTTACATCCCGCTTGAATTCCAAGGCGGCAAAGGATATAACCAACATAGACGGAAACTCCCTGCCGGGGAACCTCAACGACATAAGCGGAGAGCACAACGGAAAGAACTATGTCGCCTACACTTTCTACATAAAGAACACGGGTGAGAGCGCGTGTACCTACCGCTACAGCCTGACAATATCCCGGCGCACCGCGGGGATAGACGCCGCGGCGAGGGTGCGCCTCTACTTTGAGCCGTTCTATTACGACTCTGTGACAGGTGAGCACACCTACGGCACAACCTACACCGATTATGCAAAACCAAAGACCGGCACCGGCGGAGAGCCGGAGGTCGACCCCGATAACCGCGTTATGACGAACTTCGTCAGCGAGAGCACGGTGACGGAGGGGAGCGTGTATAATTTCAAGCCCGGCGACATCTCGAAGGTGACGGTCGTCATATGGCTCGAGGGCAACGACCCGGACTGCACGGACGATATCCTCGGCGGACAGTTCAAGCTCGATATGATTATGGACATCGCGGGAGACGCGGAGGGAAACTGACCCGCGCATATCGCATAAGCAAAGGCAAAAACGTCGAAAAATGTAAATAAAGAATTACAAAACAAGTATATTTCCCACCGGGCGCTGCCGGTGTGATATATAGATAAAAACAAAAAAAGAAAGAGAGAAAAAACAATGAAAAAGTTCAGAAAGCTTGTTCCGGCACTCTGCATGCTTCTCATCTCTGCTGTGCTTCTCGGAACATCAACATTCGCATGGTTCTCCATGAACACCACCGTAACCGCAACCGGTATGCAGGTCACCGCAAAGTCCAACTTTACATACCTCGTTATCGGAAAGACTGCCGAAGAGGTTAAGGGCGAAAATTTTAACGGCACAAAAGTTGACTTCGCTATGAACAAGGGTGAAGAACTCCTTCCCTCTGCTCATGAAACCCTTGAAAATGCCGCTGCTGTTAAAGAGCTTGAAGGCGAGAAGTACAAGAACTGGTATACATCGACGAGCAGCGACCGTAATCAGAGCGTAACTAATCCCGAAACCAAGACATCTATCGGCAAGGACGATCTCGGAAATTATGTCCTTCAGCAGACTGTATATCTTGCTCTCGCTCCCGACTCGGTTAAGGCTGCCTCTATAACAGCCACAGTAGCAATAACCGCAACCAACACCGCTACCGGTGATGATACCACCATCGCTCCCGTTAAGGTCCTTGTTGTAACGGCAAACGGAGTTTATGAGTTCGGCACCGGAGATACCAGCGCAACTGAGATACTTACCGGTCTTGAGTCCACCTCCTCTGCTGATGCCGGAAAGGTTGAGATATACATCTACTACAACGGCGCAGATGCAGCGGTTACAACCAACAACTTTGCAAACCTTGACGGCGCTAAGGTTGAGATAACCTTTAACGCAGTTACCGCTAACGCTTAATAATTTTTCGGCAGGCACCTGATGTGTGCCGAAGAAACAGCAAAAGCAAAAATTACCTGCCTCCCCCGCGAGCCCGCGGGGGAGATACGGAAAAGGAACACCCCCCGCCCGGCGGGACCGCAGGCAGCGCGCGGTTTACCGGGAAAAGTTCACATATGAGAGGTAATTATGGAAGCCAGAACAAAGGGCAATCTCAAAAAAACAGGTGGGATAATACTTAATGTTATCCTGTGGATATTCGTTATATTCTGCGTGCTTGTCACAGTCGTGGCGTTCTCCGCAAACGGAAACGCAAAGGGTGTGCCGACCGTCGGAGGGAAGTGTTTCCTCAATGTGCAGACCGGGTCAATGGATGCGAGCCTGCCGGAATGGGTCCCTGACGGGAAGCCCGCCGGATTTTCCGCCGGGAGCATGATAGTGGGCGAATATATAGCCGACAGCGCGGAGAAGATCGACGCGCTCGAGGTCGGGGATGTCATCACCTTTGAGTGGGACATAACCGGAGACGGCAGGATACAGCCGGGCGAGAGCAACACTCACCGAATAGTATCGATAGAGCGCAATGCCTCGGGCACGGTAGTATCCGTCAAGACGCAGGGCGACAACACAGAATACAGCAAGGGTCAGACCGAGACGGTTTCCCGCTCCGCGATAATCGCGAGATATACGGGTACGAAAATAGCCGGTCTCGGCGCGGTTATGACATTCCTGTCGTCGCGCCTCGGCTTCGGTCTCTGCATACTCCTGCCTCTGCTTCTCTTCTTCGTATATGAGATAATAGTTTTTGTCCGCGCGGTAATGAAGGTGCGCGGCGAGGACAAGAAGCTCATAAGCGCGGAGGACGAGGAAATGATACGCCGCGCCGCCGTCGAGGAATATATAAGACGACAGGCGGAGCAGGACGCTAAAAGTTCGGCGGACGGAAAAGACGCCGCCGGGGACTCCGGAGAAAAAGCGGGCGACGAAAACAAAAAATGAGTCGCAAAAAACCGGAAACCCGGTTAAAATCCGGAAAAAACAAAGATAAACACTTGAAAACATAAGATAAAACGGTAAAAACGGCGGGCTGTGACCAGATGCCACAGCCCGGGTTGTCGCTCCACCGCGCGACATACAAGAAAATGACAAAGGTGACAATCAATGAATGAATTTTTGTATGGCTTTCTGACATGGTTCAAAGCCTTTTTTACATATATGCTGGACGGCTTTCTTACCATATTCAAGGGGATAATCTTCGGAATAGGTAAGATGTTCGACCTGCCGTATTACTTCCGCCTTTTCAGAGATGAGAGCGTGAATTTCGGGGTTATGGACTGGATTTTTTCCATAATCGCCTTCATACTTACCTTTGCCGTGTGGCTCGGAGTAATCTTCCTTATAATAATCGGAATACGGAAGTTCTTCCGCTTCCGCCGCTCCCTCGTCGGAAACGAGGACCTGCTTGAAGAGATTTCGGAGCTTCACCGCGACGTCCTCCGCCTGACTACCGAAAAGGAGAGGATAATGCAGCTGAAGGTGACGCAGGCGGGGCTTTCCTATGAGCAGATGAAGCGGATGTTCGAGGAGGAGTTCCGCGAGGCGGAAAGACTGGCAGACGAGGCTGACGGTAAGGAGCTGCCTGCCCCTGCCGATGACTCGCGCTTTGCGCGGCTTGTCGCCGTGGATGCGAAGTATGCCTATTACGAGCCCCCGGTCTATGACGCGACGCTCGACCTTTCCGGAATATGCGAGGATCTTAGGAATTTCGCCTGCTCCGCGCACGGGCTCTACTACGATATACGCACGGTAAGACTTATGTTCGCGGGTCTCGCGTCGACGAAGCTCGTGATTTTACAGGGTATATCCGGTACGGGTAAGACCTCGCTCCCGTACGTTATGGGCAAGTACTTCCGCGCGGACGCCACTATCGCGTCGGTTCAGCCGTCGTGGAGAGACCGTAACGAGCTGTTCGGCTACTTCAACGAATTTACAAAGAAATTCAACGAGACAGAGGTTCTCCGCCGTATATACGAGGCGGGGTATAACGATGACCTCAATATAGTTATCCTCGATGAGATGAACATCGCGAGGGTAGAGTACTACTTCGCGGAAATGCTCTCGATACTCGAAATGCCCGACTCCTCGGAGTGGAAGATAGAGCTCGTTCCCTCGAGCTGGGATAATGACCCGAAGCTTCTTACCGGAGGCTGCCTCCACATCCCGAAGAATGTCTGGTACATCGGCACGATAAACAACGACGACTCCACGTTCTCGGTCTCCGATAAGGTCTATGACCGTGCCTTCGTCGTCAACCTCGACAGTAAGGGCGTGCCCTTTGACGCCCCAGAAACCGAGAGCAAGCGTATATCTTACTCCTATGTCGAGTCGCTCTATCGCGCGGCAATGGAGGTACACCCGGTGTCTCCTCTCGCTATGGAGAATATCGGAAAGCTCGATAATTATGTTATAGAGCGGTTCCGCGTCGCGTTCGGTAACCGTATTGTAAAACAGCTCCGCGCATTCGTCCCGGTCTATGTGGCATGCGGCGGCACGGAGGAGGAGGCTGTCGATTATCTCCTCGCGACAAAGGTGTTCAGAAAGTTCGAGACGCTGAATCTCTCACTGATACGCGACGAGATACGCGGGCT
>CALDMI010000032.1 GCA_937914815.1 uncultured Clostridia bacterium | reverse complement strand
TTTTTGTTTATTTTGAATAAAAAAACTTTTTTTTTTTTTTTTTTTTTGGTATAATTGACAGGACGGAATAGTGCAGTCGGAAAATCGCCGCCGTACAAACCCGCGGTGGCGATTGCCACCACCCGATATGCACTCCGAAAGCTCATTCAAAAAATTAAATAACGAAAGGAAAGAAAAAATGAAGAAACTCTGGAAAGTACTTATCCCCGTGCTTGTCCTTGCGCTTGTCTTTGCGTGCCTCTTCGTGTTCGGTTCCTCCGCGGCAGACGACGCGGTGACGGTACCCGACGGCACGGTAGAAGAAGGGGGCGACACAGTGGTTGCAGAGCGCTGGCAAAACGGCAAGCTCATAGCTTCCTACAAGTCAGTATGGGAGGCATACAACGCGTCCGGCGGAAAGGGAACCGATACGGTAAAAATCGTCTGCGATTTCGTGGCGAAAAATGCTATCCCGGTTTCAAACTGGCGTGATGTTGCGATAGACCTCTGCGGTCACACCATTTACATAGACGGCAGCGTGACATACAGCAACAGTGCTATGGCGTTCTTTAACCTCGGCTACGCGACGAAGGTAAACTTTGTGCTTACGAGTTCTGAGGGGCGCGGTAAAATAGTATCGACTGCAAACGCCACGAATGAAATATTCAATTGCTATTCCGGCAATGTGGATAACCCCAACATCGCGGATATTTCCAATATAGATATAGTGAGCGCGAGCTCGCCCAATATCTTTAATGTTATAAGACACGGAACGATAAAGCTCACCGATGTGAAGATTGACGCAACGAAGAAAACCACAAATAAAGTTTTCTCAATAGACACATTCGGAAATGACGCCCTCTCCGTGACGCTTGATTTTGACGGCGTAGAGATAACCACGACGAATATCAGCGCGCTTGCACCGTCCATGTCGACCGGAACTCTTACCGGAACGATAAAGAACAGTAACTTCACAACTACGACAAGCTCTGTATATGCCATAGAGCTTCCCAATGTTACGACCAATATAAAGTTTGAGGGGTGCACAGTCTCTCATACGAGTACAACGTGGGGCTTTGCGGTAAATACCACCAATACAAAGGCGGGGAGCACCTGCACCTTTGATAAGTGCGTGTTCACTTCCGATCAGATGCTGTTCAGGAGCGCCAATCCGGACGCGTCCCATAACAACACGATAAAGTTCAACGATTGTGAGTTTACCACAACCAAGTATGCAATGGTTTTGTACGGCTCGAATGTTGAGATTACCGGTAGCGGCACGCGTGTAAACGCAGGCGGTAACTTCATCTGGGACAATACGAAGGACTCGCCCGTAACCTTCGGCTACGGCATCCGTTTCTCAAAGAATACGGGACTTTCGAACGGCTGTGACGCACTTACGGCTGTACAGTCCGCACTTGTAAAGGACGGACTGCTCTCTGATACATTCCCGTATGTTTATCCGAAGGTATGTGTTAAGTTCAATTATCCCGACGGGACGAGCTCAATCGTTCCTACCGACATTGGCAGCGCTCCCGCCGCTACCTCGACCCTCGACTTCAATGCTGTTGCGGTAGCAAAGGCATTTACAGCGAAGAAGATGGACTTTGCAGGGTGGGCAACGACAGAGGGCGCGACCGAGGCACTCGCAACCCTCCCCGCAGTTACCGAGGAGCAGGTCACGACGGTTAACTACTATCCCGTTCTGAAGAACTTTGATGATACGGTGGACTATGTCGTCGTAGAGGGTGAGAACGGCAGGTACGGCACCGGCGCAACATGGGGCGAGGGGGGGTCCAACAGGGCTGATATGAAGATAACCCTTATTCGTGATACCGAAATAACGGCAAAGGCACAGCTCTCAAAGAGTGTGAAGATAGACCTTAACGGTTACAATCTCACCTCCGCAATATCTATTTCCGGCGGATATGCATATCCTATCGTGACCAGCGGCTCGGTTGCTATATGGTCATCAAAGCCCGGCGCGCTCCTTGACCTCAAGTCGAGAAACGGAATGGTTCAGTCCAACTGGGCTACCGGAGATATCGTCATAGGCGCGTCCTCTGCTGCCGAGGTAACAGGGGAGAATCCCTATTCCGGCAACCTGACTGTCAAAATGACGAGTATACTCGTCTGCTGGAACAACAGTGTCGGCGGACTGTACCTTGACGGTATGAGCCTGACGACAAACAATATCCTCCTTGACATGGGCTTCAAGCAGGCGAACAAGAACACCACAGTCCTTGTGAAGGACTGTGACATTGCATCCGGTGATTCCGTATGGCAGTACGGCGCTAACTTCGGTGAGTACATCAATGCGGAATTCGAAAACTGCACGGTGTCCGTAAAGAACGCCTTCTTCGGCACGGCGTCAAATGCGCATAAGCTGAATATTGAATTCAAAGATTGCTACATTAACGGAAATGTCGCATCCCCGGACGGAAAGTATTCCACAAACGTCGAGGGAAGTCTCAAGCTCACCGGTGACACATATGTGAATGGGACCGTAGCCCCGGAGGCAACCTTCGAGGACGGAAAGGCGCTCCGCCCCGTTGTAAAGACGGTAAACGGCGTGACCTATACTCAGAAGGTAGCCGGAGCAAACGAGATAGTGGGCATAAAGTTCAACCTTACCCTCTATTCGAACTTTAACCTTAACCTCTATGTTCTCGCAGAGTATGGACTTGGGGGTGACACGGTTGAAATCGGTGGCTACAAGTATACAAAGCTTGAGTATACATTC
>CALDMI010000031.1 GCA_937914815.1 uncultured Clostridia bacterium | reverse complement strand
AAAATATTTTTTCGCCCGCGGCGGAGTCAAACCGCCGTCTGTGTTTCCACCGTTCTGTGTTGAACTATACGGACATATAAACTTACATCACACCGGGAACATGTCCCGGTTTTCGCGCAGGCGGCGGAAAATCCTCGCCTTTGCGTTATCTACCGATTTTTTATCTCTTGAAAGTCTCGCGGATATTTCGTCGGTCGAATACCCCTGCATATGAAGGAGCAAGACCGAATACTCGTAATCCGAAAGCAGGGCGCGGATATTCCTCATGGTCTCATCCCCGGTCTCCCGGCTGATAAGCCCGCTCTCTGCCGAGGGGGTAACTATCCCGTCCGCCTCCGAGAGCTCTGCATGCGCCTGTTTTCTTGCTGTGTCGACATACCGACGGAGGGCGCGATCCATACATATTTTCGCATACAAGCCGAACTTTATGCCCCGCCCCGTCTCATATGTACGGGCGGCGCGGTCAAGCGATGTCAAAGCCTCTGCCCGAAGCTCCCCATCCGTGACCCCGGGGACGAGATAACCGGCGACAAGGGAGGATATGAGCGGCGAATATTTTTCCGCAAGGTCCGAAAGAGCGGCAGAGTCCCCACGCCTTACACCGGCAAGAAGCTCTTCATCCGAAAACGCGCTGTTAACACCCATTTCTGCTCTCCCACGGATACTGCATTCATTATATCCGCTCAAAAATTCTTTGTCAATAGTTTTTTCAAAAAAAATTAAGAAAATTTCCGCTTTTTCACAAACTTTTAAGTGAACCGGGCTTAATTTTCGTCAGAAAAACCGAAAAACGGACAAAATCAGAAGAGATATTCCATTCTTCCGGTTGCGGCGAAGAAGATGCCGCGGTAGACCGCATCCGGCTTTGCCTCATAGTTCTGCTTTATGCGGTTTGCCTCTGTCAGCGAGTTCACGGTAAGGGTTGCGGACATTATACACCCGGCGGCGTCCGTCGCCTCCATTGTCACCTCGTACCCTCCGCTCTCACGCGGGGTGACGGTGGCATGCACCTCTGCGCCGCGGCGGGAAAGCGATATATGCTTTATCGCGCAGCGGAGGCTACGCTCACGGAGGGAGGGACCGAGAGTATCATAGAGCTGTGCGGCTACCTTTCTCCCCTTATCGGAGATCATATAAAACCGCTCGCCCTCCGCCTCATCGCTTATAAGGTGTCCGCTGTCGACAAGCCCCTCCATACATTCACTGAAGCTGATATTATAGTCGTCGAGGTTCTCCGCCGCTATTTTGCTGAGCGTCGTGTAGTCCATCGTATACCCGATATTATCCATAAGGAAGAGAATGAATATCTTCATATCGGTGACTGTGCCGAGCGAGTGCTCATGCTTCATAAGCCCGTTTCCCATATTTTCTCCTTCCGGCGAAAGAGAGGGTCAGCCACGGCAAATGCCGGAGCCGACCCCTGCCCTTCCCGGTGTTCTTTTTATTCCCTATCGAGATACTGCTCGTAATCCTTGAGCTTTATTTTCGTATAGACGGGATTTCCTGCGGCGTCATAGGTTACGCCGGAGATGTCCGCGTGCGAGAACGTGAAGTTCTGATTGAAGTATACCGGAGTTATCGGTGCGGAGTCAAGGAGCAGTTTTTCCGCGCTGCGAAGAAGCCCGTCTCTTGTCTCGCTGTCGGTCGCGGCAAATGCGGCATTCATAAGAGCGTCGTAATCCGCGCTCTTCCAGCCGGTTACATTATTTCTCTTGTCTCCGGTCTCAACGTCTGTGCCGAAGCCGGTAAGAGAGGATGCAAACGCGGTGAGCGGCACGAACGCGTCATCCGAGTACATCATCCAGTCAAAGCCTATCACATCGTAATTGCGAACGCCGTGTGCGGCGTCGATAAGCAGCTTCTGTATACCCGAGTCGTTTATTGTCAGATCCTCGTTTGTCTGTCTGTCGGTTATCTCGGTAGTGACGGTGCCGACGGCTTTTACCGTGACGGTGAAGCCGAGCTCCTCCCACGCTGCCTTTGCTATTTCGGCGACGGCAAGGCTCTCCTCATCGTCGTTTACCGTAAGTGTGAAGCTCTTCTGAAGCGGGGCGGACATTGAAGCCTCGGCAAGTGTGAGAAGCTCCTTTGCGCGCTCCATATCCGTAAGGTTCGCACCTATTCCGGAGCCGGGGACAAATCCGTCCGCCGCCTTACCGAAGGTTATGGCATTCACCACCGTCGCGCGGTCTATCGCAAGGGAGAGAGCGAGACGTACATTTTCGTTTGCAAATATCGGGTTATCGGTATTGAAAGCGTAGACATATGCGGATCTCGCGTCGGCAACCGATGCCGCGTCCTTATGCGCCTTTCTGTCGGCGAGGGTCGCGTCGTTCATGACGAACACGGTCTTTGTCGCTATATCGTCATAGGAGAGGTACTCCCCGTTCACGGCGAAGGACGACATGAGCTTTGCCGGGGTGACATTCTTTGTCTTGTCCTCGGCTGTCGGCGACTGGTGATAGCCGGTGTTGCGCGCGAGTGTGAAGATACCCGCGGTGTAATCGAGGGTCGCAAGTCTGAACGGACCGTTCGACACGGCGTAGGAGAGAGTCTTACTCCAGTAGCCGGGAGCGTTATTCACTATATCCTCGCGCAGAGGAGAGGTGGCGACGGACGAGAGGTTACGAAGAAGCCTGTCGGTATCTGCACCCTCACGGTAGGTTATTGTTATCTCGTATGTATCGGTGGCTTTCGCGCCGAAGTAATACGCGGTGGAGCCGCCGCTCTTTGCCGCGGTCGCGCCCTCGATGTCATAGAGGAGAGCCGCCGCGGGCGCCGCCTTTGACGAATCAAGAAGGACATCGCGCCATGCGTATATGAAGTCGGCAGCCTTTACCCTCGTGGCGTCCGACCAATAGGACTCACGCAGGGTTATGACTATCGTGCGCTCCTCCTTATCGATTTTATATGACTTTGCCGCGGCGCAGGAGAGCTTCCCTGCCGCGTCGACGCTGAACAGCGGCTCAAAGAGAAGGCTCATCGCCCGCTCTGCCGCGGAGTCCGCGTAAAAATCTGTGGGATCGAAATCGTATATCTTTTCACCGAGATACACATTGATGACGGCGCCGTCGTCAGCCGGGGTGCCGCACCCGCCGAGCGCGGAAAGGGCGCAGGCGAGAAGCGCTATCAGGAGAAGAGCGCCGATTGTTCTTTTCATTGTACTTCCTCCGGGATATGATTTTACTTGTATATTTTAGCACATGCACGCTCACTTTTCAATGTTAAATTGTGACCGGCGGCATTTTCGTGATTGTGCACAAAGAAAGACTGCTGTTTTTGTGTAATAGAACGGGCAACAATCCGAAAGCCGTATGAATATACGGGCGGAATTTGTCAATAATCGGTATTACGGAAGGGGGATTTAATATGTACGGATATATCAACAGGCAGCTGACGCCGGGAAAGACCTGCCGCTCTGACCTCGCGGCGGAGAGGCGGAGGGCGGACACAGGGGTCGGCGGAATAGATTTCGCAAAAGAGGCGCGCACCGGCTGTGAATGGGAGCGGATACGGGTTTACAGCGAGGAGGGCGAGGAAAGCATAGGTCGCCCGCGCGGGTATTACAGCACGCTGAACCTGCGGAGAATGGACAAGCTGTCCGAGGAGGCAATAACCGACGCGGGAAGCGAGGTGGCAAGCGAGCTCTGCCGCATGGTCGAGCGGCTCGGCATCTCGCCGTGCCGTATCCTCGTCGCGGGGCTCGGAAACGGGAGGCTGACCGCCGACGCGGTAGGTCCGCGGTGCGCGGAGTATGTGCGGGCTACTATGCATGTACGGAAGTTTGACCCGGCGACATTCGAGGCTTACGACTGCTCGGAGATAGCCGTGCTCGCCCCCGGGGTGACGGGCGACACGGGAATAGAGCCCGGGGAGGTTGTGCGCGGGATGTGCGAGAGGCTGCGCCCCGATCTTGTCATTGCGATAGACTCGCTCTGCTCTGCGTCCTGCGAGAGGGTCGGAACCACGGTGCAGATTTGCGACACGGGGATATTCCCGGGGAGCGGGATAGGCGCGTCGCGCCAGGCGATAAACCGCGTGAGTGTCGGGGTCCCGGTCATAGCGATAGGGGTGCCGACGGTCATAGACTCACGCGTTTACGTCCTTGAAAAGGCGGAAAAATACGCGCCGGAGTGTGCCCCGGCGCTCGAAACTGCGCTCGCGTCAGAGGACGCGCTGTTCGTCTCGCCGCGCGACATTGAGATAATGGTCGACAGCGCAGCGCGGATAGTCGCCTCCGGGATAAATCAGGCGTTCGGATTTTTCGACTGACAGCTTTCTCAGCGGAAATGTTAACTTTTATTCTCCGGCAGGCTTTTTTCGGCAAAACTCCTTGATTTTTACCGCGGCGCGGAGTATAATACAGGCAGTAAACAAACCGAAAAGGAGATATAACACAATGCTTGTTTCCGCAAAGAAAATGCTCCGCGACGCGAAAGCTGGTCACTACGCCGTCGGTCAGTTCAACATCAACAATCTTGAATGGACGAAGGCTATACTCCAGACCGCGGAGGAAATGAAGTCCCCTGTCATTCTCGGAGTCTCCGAGGGGGCGGGAAAATACATGTGCGGCTTTAAGACCGTCGCGGCTATGGTTGACGCAATGGTCGACTCGCTCGGTATCACCGTGCCCGTCGCTCTCCACCTCGACCACGGAACCTACGAGGGCTCGTACAAGTGTATCGAAGCCGGATTTTCGTCGATAATGTTCGACGGCTCGCACTACCCTATTGAAGAGAACATCGCAAAGACAAAGGAGCTCGTCGCCGTATGCGAGAGCAAGGGTCTCTCCCTCGAGGCAGAGGTCGGAGCTATCGGCGGTGAAGAGGACGGCGTCATCGGAGGGGGCGAGGTTGCCGACCCCGATGAGTGCAAGAGAATAGCCGACCTCGGCGTCACGATGCTCGCCGCAGGTATCGGAAATATCCACGGAAAGTATCCCGCAAACTGGCAGGGACTGCGCTTTGATGTTCTTGAAAAGATAAGCAAGACTGTCGGAGACGACATGCCGCTCGTCCTCCACGGAGGAACGGGTATACCCGCGGACCAGATAAAGAGAGCCATTTCTCTCGGAGTTTCCAAAATCAATGTAAATACGGAGTGCCAGCTCGCGTTTGCGGCGGCTACCAGAAAGTACATTGAAGAGGGCAAGGACCTTGTCGGCAAGGGATTTGACCCGAGAAAGCTTCTTGCTCCCGGCGTTGAGGCTATAAAGGCTACCGTAAGAGAGAAGATAGAACTGTTCGGTTCCGCAAACAAGGCGTAACTTATAGGGCGCCGGATATTCGGTAAGACCGAAAAAATCCGAAAATTTTATGAGAGCCGCGTGGGGGTGATGCCCTCGCGGCTTTTATTATTGAGAGGTTGAAATCCTTTGGATTTCCTCAATATTTTTAGGGATTTTTTCTATCGCCGACCGTGCGACTCATCGTATGTGTATACGATTATCGCCGCGCGTTCGACGATTCTTCCTCGGATCTCCGGCGCCCTCATTCAAATGCCCGGTAAGACCGAAAAAATCCGAAAATTTTATGAGAGCCGCGTGGGGGTGATGCCCTCGCGGCTTTTATTATTAAATCCTAAAAAATTCGGACACGGCTTCGCCATGCGTTGCCGTGTCCTTTTCTGTTATACGGTTTTCGGTCACTCTGAAATATTCATGTAAATGACAGGGCGTCTGCGCCGTCCGGCAGGAGATATGCCGGGGGGATATCTGCAAGGGTGAATGCGCCGTGCCTCCCCTCTCTGTCAAGGCGGAGCGCGGCGCGCGCGGAGGCGAGCATTATCCCGGCGGTGAACTCCGGGTTTGACGACAGCTCAAGCGACAGTGTCGCGCACTCGCGGTTTTCCCGGTATTTCCCGCTCATGCCGGAGGATATGACCTGCCCGCGGTGCGGCAGGGCGGTATGCTCGCGGAGGAAGGTCTCTTCACTTATAAAATGAATATCCGTTCTGTACCCCGAGAAGTAGTCCGGCATTGAGCGCACCTCGCGCTCTATTCTCCCCTGCTCGCTCTCGTCTGCGACTATGTAGCACTCCCGTCTGTGGGTATCTGTCGGTGACATTGTCCCCGGCTCTCCCGAGCGGGCGAGGAACACCGCGTCGCTCTCCGGGACGGTGTACTGCACGGCGTATCTGACACCCGATATTGAGCGGAGCGCCTGTGAATGTCCCTGGCTCACGCCCCTGCCCCAGAATGTATTCACCGCGGCATACGGCATTACCGATGTGAAGATAATGCGGGCGAGGGAGAACAGACCGGGGTCCCAGCCCGCGGAAATTATCGCGGTGTGTCCCCCGCTCCTCGCCGCGGCGTCTGTCATGTCTCTGTGTGTGCGGAGCCGCGCATGGTCGTCATAGCTGTCGAC
>CALDMI010000030.1 GCA_937914815.1 uncultured Clostridia bacterium | reverse complement strand
AAGGCAGAAGCACCTCTTTGCTATGGTATCCGACAGAATGAGCGAGAGGGACAGAAACGCGCGCTTCCTTGTCGGGATAATCTCGGGCATGGAGTCTCTCCTCGGCGGGACGGGGTATGACGCAGCGTTCCGCGTCGGTCGGATAGTGCGGATGATTTTTGACGAGCTCGGCGACTCGGTTTCGGGCTACGGTATAGACGGGCGTGATATCCCGAATATCAGCGCGGCGGCGGTCATGCACGATATAGGGAAAGCCGGGGTTCCTACCGAAATTCTTCATAAAAACGGCACTCTTACGGCAGAGGAATACGAGACGGTGAAAAAACATACCGTCATAGGCGGCGAGCTTGTTCATGATATGATGGAAAAATATGAGGCTCCGGTCTCCCATTGGCTCTATGAGGTCTGCCGCTGGCACCACGAGAGGTGGGACGGCAAGGGGTACCCGGACGGGCTCTCGGGAGATGATATTCCTCTGTCCGCGCAGGTGACGGCGCTTGCCGATGTCTATGACGCCCTCCGCACCGACAGACCCTATCGCCGCGCCATACCGCACGACGAGGCTGTGCGGATGATAAAGGCGGGCGAGTGCGGCGCGTTCAGCCCGCGACTCCTCTATTGTCTTGACAGAATATCCGACGCTCTCCGCACCATGACGGACGGGGAGGCGGCGCCCGGCGGCGCGCCCTCCGGAAAGTAAAAACAAAAATAAAAAAGCTGTCGCTGACAGCTTTTTTAATACACGGGTGCGGCGTATTCGCGCCGCACTACGGGTTATTCGCTCATTTTTCGTCGTCATAGGTATCGAGAAATGAGTGGGTGACCCCTTTTCTTTTGTAGGCTATAACGGTGTCGAGACAGACGTTCTCCATACTGTTGAATATACAGCTCTCGACCGCGGGATTTTTCTTTTTGAGCTCGCGGATGAGCTCCTTTATCTCCTGCCTTTTCGACTTGTTCTGCCCGCCCCGACAGGTAGTGCAGGTGTCGGTGAACTTGCATGCGCACTGTATGAAGCCGAGCCCCTCGCCGTCGCGCCAGCGCTTTATGTCGTCCTCGCGGATAAAATACATCGGGCGGATGAGCTCCATCCCCGGGAAGTTCGTGCTGTGGAGCTTCGGCATCATGGACTGTATCTGCGAGCCGTAGAGCATGCCCATGAGTATCGTCTCTATAACATCGTCGTAAAGGTGCCCGCGGCGCATACGCGCGCAGAGGTAGCAGGGGGATTTTTCGACATTGTAAACCGAGTCGAATATGTTTGTCTCAAATATTTTTATCGGGATCCCGAGATTCTTTGCGTTCTGCTCGATTATCGCGCGGTTCGTCTCGTTATACCCGGGGTCCATGACGACATACTCGACATCGAAATTGTATTTTCCGTGCCTGTGCACCTCCTGAAAGAGCTTTGCCATGAGCATAGAGTCCTTGCCCCCGGAGATACAGACGGCTATTCTGTCGCCGTCCTGTATTAAGTCGTAGGTCTTTATGGCTTTCAAGAATTTTGAGAGAAGGTCGGTTTTGTACCTCTTCCGTAGGTTGCATTCGACCCGCTCTGTGACCTCCGCCGCGTGCTCGCGCTCTATCTTACCCCGGAGCCATGCGGCATACCCGCCCGATAGGCTCGCGGCGTCGTACCCCATGTCGGAGAGCGCATCGGCAACATCGAGACTTAATACTCCGCGGGCGCAGAAGACGACGATTTTCGTATGCTTATCCTCCGGCGGTGAGGCAAGAAGCGCCTCGCCGCTCATCTGTACGGAGCCGGGGATAGTGCCGTACGCCCGCTCCTCCTCCGTCCGCGTGTCGACAAGAAGTATGGGGGCGTGTACGCTTTTTTCGAGGCTTTCAAGCTCTTCGGGGGTTATTTCCATCTGTTTTTTCTCCTGTTTTTATGAGCGAGAGTATGACCTCCCCGGCGGCGATCATGCCGACGACCGGCGGGACAAAGGAGGTCGAGCCCGGGGAGGGGCGCCCCGCCGTGCCCTTGCTCTCCGCACATTCGGGCGAGCGGGGGGAGAGTGGCTTTTCCTCGGAGTAGACGACGCGCAGGTGCTTTATCCCGCGCTTTCTGCACTCGGTGCGTATAACTCGGGCGAGCGGGCAGACCGAGGTCTTGTATATGTCCGCGACGCGGAACGCCGTGGGGTCGGTTTTGTTTCCCGCACCCATCGCCGAGATTATCGGCACCCCGGCGGCGTTTGCCTCTTCGATTAAAGAGAGCTTTGCCGACACGGTGTCAATGGCGTCTATTATGTAGTCGTAGTCCCGGAAATTGAAATCTCCGGCGTTCTCCGGCATATAAAATGTTCTGTGTACGGTAACCTTACAGTCGGGGTTTATTGAGAGAACTCTCTCCCTTGCGGCGTCGGTTTTATAGCGACCGAGGGTATCATGCGTGGCTACCGTCTGGCGGTTGAGGTTCGAGAGCGCAACGGTGTCGTTGTCGATAAGGTCAAGTGCGCCGACCCCAGCCCGCGCGAGAGCCTCGACGGCGGCGCCACCGACCCCGCCGAGCCCGAATACCGCGACCCTGAAGCGGGTGAGCCTGTCGACGGCGTCGGTACCGAGCAGCAGCCGGGTTCTTGAAAACTGATCCTGCATTTATTTTTTGTCCTTTCGGGTTATATCATCTTCCGAAGAGCCTGCCGATTATGCCGCCCCCGCGCTCGTCGGTCTTTGTGAACATGGATATGAGGGGCAGGAGCCGCGTGGCGTCCGCCCTCCTCTTTGCACAGCGTTCGTCCTCCTCCGCGAGCACCTCCGCACCACGGCGGCAGTCTGTACGGACGCAGACGACATCCTTCTCAAACACTCCGTTGAGCTTGGCTTTCAGGTATCCGGGTGCTATCCGCCGCTCGAGGAAGCCGAGGAGCGCCGCCGCCTTCGGATTTGTCGCCGGGAGATTTCCGAAGAAGGTTCCGGCTATCTTCTGGTCGGGACATTCGCGCACGGACAGGTGCATGACCCCGTCGGCAGAGAGCGACATAGTCCAGTATGAGACATTCGGGAGCTCGGGGAAGAGTAGGGTAAAACGATACACGCCCCCGCCCATTCTGTCCGACTCTCCGCTCGCCGCAATGCGTAGTCTGTATTTTTCGCCGTTTACGTCTATTACCTCGTCGGAGAAGGCGTAGAGCCCTATATCAAGAGTGTACGGCGTGTCGCCGACGACGGCGGTCATGACGAGCCTCTCGCCCTCGCGGACGAATTTCAGCGAGGAGAGGTTGCGCTTATAATTGTTCTGCATGACCGCGGACAGCACCGGGGTCAGGGATATGTCGTTTTCGACAAAGCGGTACTCGCCGAGAAGCGGGGTGAAGCCCTCGGGGAACGGGCGCGCTTTCATGAGCCG
This sequence comes from uncultured Clostridia bacterium, assembly GCA_937914815.1. GTDB lineage: Bacteria > Bacillota > Clostridia > Oscillospirales > CAG-272 > UBA1740. Next base: position 2,502 of record CALDMI010000030.1, on the reverse strand, counting down.
CAGCATAACGCGCAGTCCATGCCTCTCCGGCAGGAGCTTTGCGGGCATACGGGAGACGAAGAAGGACTCCCGTGAGGCTCTGTATTTTTCGTATTCGCGCTTTGTCGCCGGTCGGTCCGGCGTCCTTGTGAGATTGTAGCGCAGGATGTTCAGCGCGGGGCTGCCGGAGAAGAGCTCGTTGTTTCCGGAGAGTATGACCGCGACTATTCTGTCCTTCGGGCTCACCCAGACATTCTGTCCGAGCATGCCGTTGAAGAGAAAGTCGGAGCCCGTGCGCGACACCCAGAGGTGATAGCCATAGTTGAAGTCCCCGGTGCCGACCGGGGTCATTGAGTGTGCCTCGGTGCTCTCCTTTACCCATTCGGGGGAGAGTATACGCTTTCCGAAGAACTCACCCTCCGAGAGCATCATCCAGCCGATCTTTGCCCAGCTCTCCGCAGAGAGATAGAGACCCCAGCCGCCCTTTATCGTCCCCTCCGGGGATTTTTCCCAGAGGTAGTTTTCTATTCCGAGCGGGGAGAAGAGACGCTTGTTTATGAATTCGTCCGCCGGCATACCCGAGATACGCTCGATAATGCGCGCGAGAATATAGGAGTTCATGGAGTTGTAGGCAAACGCCGTCCCGGGGGTGAAGTCGGGCTTTGAGGCGAAGTAGTCCTCCGTCCACTTTTCCGAGGTGACGGAGCCCGCCTCGGCAAACGGTATGCCCGCTCTCATAGTGAGGAGCTCGCGCACGGTTATCTCGCCTGTGCGCCTGTCGGTCACCGTGTACTCGGGGAATATGGCGCGCAGGGGGGTGTTGAGGTCGAGCTTTCCGTCGTCGACAAGACAGCCGATGCCTATCCCGGTGACCGTCTTTGACATCGAGTAGGAGAGGTGATAGGTGTTTATGTCATATCCCGGGGCTGTCGCCTCGAGGATAACCATTCCGTCCTTTACGACGAGGACCGAGTGTATGTTTGCCCGCGGCTCCGCCTCGAAGTCGGCGAGCATGTCAAGAAATGTGAGACTCGAGATCCCCTGCCTTTCGGGTATTCCGCGGCGGAAGAACTTCTGTTCGCCTGACGAGACGGAGGTCTTCTGCGGGTAGTAGTTTATTACTTTCGGGTCCGCCTGCTCACGGAGTCCGAGAGAGCAGACAAGCTCGACTGCTTTCTTTTTCCAGTTTTCCATTTTGTTTACCTCCTGTCAGCGCCCGCCGTGTCCCACTCCGCCCAGAAGCGCTTGAGCCTTTCATTGAGTGCCTTTGCGTCCGGGACAAATTTCAGCGAGCGCCAGAGTGCGGGTATGCTTTTTCTGTACACGGGGTCGGCAAAACGGTCGTCTATCAGGACTATGACCCCGCGGTCGTCCTCCCGGCGGATGACTCTTCCCGCCGCCTGCAGGACCTTGTTCATTCCGGGATAGATATAGGCGTACGCCTTTCCCGCGTCGGACTTTTCGTCGTAGTAGGCGGCTATCGCCTCCCGCTCAAAGGACGGGGACGGCATCCCGACCCCGACTATAACCGCGCCGATGAGCGCGTCCCCCGCGAGGTCTATTCCCTCGGAGTATATCCCGCCCATGACGCAGAACAGCATGATGTACCCGCGGTCGTCGCGGTCTGAGAGCTCTTTGAGGAGCGCGTCCTGCTCCGCGCGGGACATCCCGCGCCGCTGTACCAGCACGCGGACGCGCGGGTACTTCTTCGAGAACGCCGTGGCGAGAGCCTCACAGTAGGCGTAGGACGGCGAGAATATCATGTAGTTTCCGCGCCTTGCGGACGCGGTGGCGGCTATGACGCGGCAGACCTCGCCGAGTGTGTCCGCCCTCTCCGACTGCCTTGTGCTTATCCGGTCCATTACCGAGACCGAGACCTGCGAGCGGTCGAAAGGGGATGAGACTTCAAGCGTGCCGGACTCCCTCCCGGCGCCGAGCGTCGCGCGGTAGTAGTCCGCCGGTGTGAGCGTCGCGGAGAAGAAGAGGGCACACCGCCCTTTTGCCACCTGCGCGCTTATCCGCCCGGACGGGTCGACGCAGAATAACTTTATCCGCTTCCCGCCGTCGGGGTCAAGGAATATAAAACATTCGTATTTTCCGTCGTATTCGCCCGCGATATCCGAGAAGTCGCGGAGCCTTTTTTCATAGTCGCGTACCGCCGCCTTCGCCTCGGCGGTCCCCCCATGGCGGAGCGCCGCGAGCTCCGTGTCGCATATATTTATGAGCCCGTCTGTGAAGCCGTAGAGGTCGGAGGGTATATCCCGTGTATGAATTGCGGCATATTTATGCCCGTCAGTGTCGGTGCGCGTCTCGCTTTTCGTATATTTTTCGACGACCCCGGAGAAGAGCTTTCCCGCGGCGTCCGAAAGCGCCCTTGCCGACCCGTTTCCGGAGAGACACTCCGGGAGGGCTTCAATATCATTTTGCGACAGCTCGGCAGAGTACATCTCCCGCGCCCGCTCCGGCAGGTTGTGCGCCTCGTCGATCAGCAGCCCCGCGTCCGATTTGCCCGTGAAGAAGCGC
>CALDMI010000029.1 GCA_937914815.1 uncultured Clostridia bacterium | reverse complement strand
GGTGGGACACTACCTTGCGGAATATCTCCTCTCGCTTAAGGTCTCGGTCTCGATAATTGAGAGGGACGGCGATGTCTGTTGTGACCTTGCCGCGCGCTTCCCGTCGGCAAATATCATTCACGGCGACGCGAGATCCCGCGAGCTTCTTGAGAGCGAAAAGGTAGATAACGCCGACGCGATAGTAACCGTCACGGGACACGACGAGGTAAATATAATAGTCTCACTTTACGGAAAGCGGTTCGGCGTCGGGCAGATAATAACGAAGCTTGAGGAGCTCGACGACTCAAAGATTCTTTCCGCCCTCCCGGTAGGCAGCCTTATAAATCCTATAAAGCTCTCCTGCAATACCGTCGTCCGCTATGTCAGAGCCATGACAAAGCAGTCCGGCGCCGCCCTGACTATCCATTCGATAGCCGACGGAGAGGCGGAGGCGATAGAGTTCCCCGTAGACGCCGAAACCGTGAACTGCGGTATACCGCTAAAAAAGCTCCGTCTGAAAGACAACGTCCTGATAGTCAGTATAACCCGCGCCGGAGTCATAGAAATCCCATCCGGCGACTCCTTCTATCAGCCGGGTGACACCGTCGTCGTCGTCTCCGGAAACGGCACCGTCCTCCGTGATCTCTCGGATATCTTCCAGTGAGTGGGGTAGAGAATGAACTATAAAATGATGGGGCGGTTCAACGCCTCGATAATCGCAATAGAGGGCGTGTTCATGCTCCCCGCCATGCTCATCTCATTTTTCTCGGGTGAGGCATGGTCGGGCTGGTCGTTTCTTATAAGCGTCGGTATATGCGCCCTCGTTTCCTCCGCTCTCTATATCCTGACCCGCGGGGCGGAAAAGGACTTTTATGCAAAAGAGGGGCTCCTCTGCGTCGGCATAAGCTGGATAATGTTAAGTCTTTTCGGCGCACTGCCGTTTATAATCTCCGGTGAAATACCGAATTTCGTCGACGCGCTCTTTGAGATAGTCTCCGGCTTTACGACCACCGGCGCGTCGATACTCACGGATGTCGAGGCAATGTCCCGCGGCATGCTCTATTGGAGGAGCTTCAGCCACTGGCTCGGCGGCATGGGCGTCCTCGTCTTTCTCCTTGCGATAGTGCCCGTAAGCGGGCGGAGCGAGGGCTATACAATGCACCTCCTCCGGGCGGAGAGCCCGGGACCCGAGGTCGGAAAGCTCGTCCCGAAAATGAGGCGCACCGCCGCTATCCTCTATACAACCTATGTCATACTGACGGTTGTCGACTTCATTTTCCTTGCCTTTGATATGCCGGTCTTTGACGCGGTCTGCACCGCGCTCGGCACCGCCGGCACCGGCGGCTTCGGCATAAAAGCGGACAGCATGGCAAGCTATTCGCCCTATATTCAGAACGTCACCACAATATTCATGGCTCTCTTCGGCGTGAATTTCAGCTGTTATTACTTCATGCTGATAGGGAACTTCAAAAGCGTCCTCAAAAATGAGGAGCTCCGGCTCTACCTCGGTATCATAGTTGTTTCGACGCTTGCGATAGCCTTCAATATACTCGATATGTACGGCGGATTTGGCGAGGCGCTGCGCCATGCGGCGTTCCAGGTCTCGAGTATAATCACCACCACGGGATTTTCGACCGTTGATTTTGACCTCTGGCCCGCTCTCTCAAAG
>CALDMI010000028.1 GCA_937914815.1 uncultured Clostridia bacterium | reverse complement strand
CCCGTCTCCGTTTTCGTCGGTCGCGACGGCGCGCAGGGAGGTGAGCAGCTCTTCATATTCGGACTTGTCGCCGTCCGCCGCCGTCATCTTCACATCGCGGCTCCCGGCATAGGCGATGTATATATCGTATTTTTCCTTAGTTCCGCACTGGACGGAGCAGATTATTATGACCGCGATGAGAAACAGCGCGACAATTGTGTGCCATTTGTAGTGGTACCAGAAGTTCTCTATGCGCTGTGTCGGGGTCATTTTTATTTTTATTCCGCGGTCGCGGTCGCGCTCCGCGTCGTTCTCGGGCATATTTTTACCTCGCTTTTTCTTGGGGGGAATCTCCCCGCTGTCAAACTTTATTTTATCATGAGAATATGAATTTGTAAAGCATGGGAGATTAAAAATCTGTTTTGTATTATCTTCTCCTGTCGCCCTCCCGGGATTGACAAGGGGCGGGGCGGGGTGATATACTACCCATGTAAAATAAAAATCCGGGGGCATATTGCTCCCCGGTGCGGCTTTTCGGAGGAATTATGAAAAATTACAATATCATATCCTATATAAAGGCGGAAAGATGATGAAAAAAAGATTTTGCGTGCTCCTCGTTTTGGCATTGCCTCTTCTTTCGGCGTTCCCTCTTTTCTCCTGCGGCGGGGGGCGTGTACTGAAAAAGGAGGTCTACGGGAAGTTTGACACCGTGTGCACGCTGTATGATTACTCCGGGGAGGGGGAGGAAGATTTTGATAAAAAGGCGGCTCTCTTTGTCTCGCTCCTCTCGGAATATGACGCGCATTTTGATATATACGGCGAGGGCGAGCCCGGGACGATGTCCTATCTGAACCGCATGGCGGGGCAGGGGCGTGTAGATATTTTGCCGGATGTAGAGGGACTCCTCCGCTTCGGTATCGATATATATGATATGACGCGCGGCACGGTAAATATCGGCATGGGTGCTGTGACCTCCCTCTGGCATGACGCGCGGCGCGCGGACGAGCCGTATCTCCCCTCGGATACGGATATTTCGGAGGCTATGCGCCACTGTAATATGGATAACTTCTCCCTGCCCGGCGACGGCACGGCGGCGATATACGACCCGGCGATGTCGCTTGACGTCGGCGCGATAGCAAAGGGCTATGCCGCGGAGCTGATAGCGGAGAAACTGGAGGGCGCGGGGTACACCTCGCTTGTTATCGACCTCGGGGGGAATCTCCGCGCCATAGGGGCAAAGCCGGGCGGCGACGGCTTTGAGACAGGGATAAAAAATCCCCTCGGGAGCGGGTATTCCGCGCGGCTCACCCTCTCGGATGCCGCCGTCGCGACCTCCGGGGCATATGAGCGTAAGCTGACGGTGGACGGCAGGGAATACGGGCATATAACCGACCCTGAAACGGGCTACCCGGCTGATAATTTCGCCTCGGTGAGCGTAGTGTCGCCGGACGCAGGTGTGGCAGACGCACTGTCCACCGCGCTGTTTATACTTTCGTATGAGGACGGAGAGGCACTCCTCTCCTACCTTGCCCGGCGCGGCGTCCCCGGCGCACCGACATATGCCGTGTGGGTAATGAAGGACGGAAGCGTGAGAAAAATTGCGCCGGAGGCGCAGTAGGGCGCCGGTGCACCCGGCGCAGTGATATTGTGCCTTTGGCACAGTGATATTGTTCGCTTCGCTCACAGTGATATACGGCTGTCGCCGAGTGCAGGTTAGTGTGGGCAAGGGTACCGTCGCTTTTATGAAAACAAACCGCGCAAAAACGCGCACTTATTAATGGAGGAGACATTCGCATGAGTGATTTACAGAAATACAAGGCAAAGCAAATGGAAGACCCGGAATTCCGGAAAGAATACGACGCCATGCGCCACGAGATTGAGCTTGCCGCGCAGACTGTGCGGCACATGACGCAGTCGGAAAGCAACGGGCTTGCCTCTGTCAAAAATGGTGCGGATTGTGTAAACAAAGAATGACATTTTCCCGCAAAAGCTTAATAAAAAATCCGCGCCGGGGCGCGGATTTTTCTTTTGGTATTGTTCCTTTTTAGCTTTTTGTGCTTTGGCTTACGCCGCTATTACTCCGTTCTCAGTGCTACGACCGGGTCTTTCTTTGCCGCGGAGGACGCGGGGATAAGACCGGAGATAAGGGTCAGCGCAATGCTTATCGCAATCATGAGCAGCGCCTGCGGCGCCGGGAGCATCGCTATCTGCGGCACTCCGGTGAGCGGGTAGAGTATTGCATTGGCTACACCGCAGAGGATATAGGTGACGGCGACGCCGAACACCCCGGCGAGGAGTCCTATTATAAAGGTCTCTGCATTGAAGAGGTGTCTTACGTCGCGCTTCCTGCCTCCGAGGGCGCGGATAACTCCTATCTCCTTTATCCGCTCGACCACCGACACATAGGTTATTATTCCTATCATGACCGTCGAGACCACGAGAGATATTGACGTAAATGCTATCAGCGCGTAGGAGACGACATTTATCATCGTGTTGATGATATTTATTACAAGCGAGAGAGAGTCGGTATACGTGACGCGTGCGCGCTCGGCTTTTTCTATCACCTTGCCGTCTATTGTCAGGCTGTCGTCATTGTTCCACCTGTCGAGATACTCCGTAACGAGGTCCTTGTCGTCAAAGCTTATCGGGAAGACGGAGATCTGCGAGGCTACCGTCTTGCCGCCGAGCCCCTTTATTGTCAGGTACTTGACGGAGGAGATGTCCATTCCCCCGGCGCCGCCTGTGCCGCCGCCCATTCCGGTGCCCCCGCCGACAAAGGAGGAGAGCATATCGGACATGTCGGCAACCGTGCCGCAGAACGCGGTGTCGGTGTACTCGGTGCCCTCGTATGTGTAGGTGTAGGTGTAGCTTATACCCACCGAGACGTCGTTTACCTTCATCGAAACGTAGGAGTCCTTGCCGCTCTCGCGAAGCTCGTTCACTATCTCGGAGGAGCGGTTGCTCTCAAGGACGTAGTCCGAGAGCGCCTCGGTGTAGTAGATTCCGGACTCCATACAGCCGAACGACACGTCCTCGCGCGGGGTGAGTATGCCGACGACCTCGAGCTCAAGCCCGTCCCCCGCTGAGAAGCCGTCGCTGTTTGCGGTGTAGAAGAAGGGCTGCGTTTTGCTTGTCAGAAGACCGTTGTTCTTTTTGAACACGGTATCATTCGGATACCAGGTGAACTTCTTATTAAGTAATTCTTCATTTGAGAACTCATACTTGAAGTCGTATCTGCCCTCGTCGCGACCGGTGTTGTGGACTATCTCCATGAACTCGTCCTGCGTGTAGTAGCCGAGCCGGGCGAGGAGCACGTCGGCGAGCTCGTCATTCTTGTTGAGGACGAGCATTATCTCGTTTCTTCCGGTGGCTATCCTGCCGTATACCTCATACTGGCTCGCTATATAGTCTGCGTTGTTCGGCGCCTGTTTGAACGAGGGGGCGAGGGTCGGGATATAGCCCGCGTAATTCTTGAATTCTGTCTTCTCGAGAATGGAGGAGTATATGGAGGTTATCGCGCTTATCGAGAGATTCTGCTTTCCTCCGCCCTCGGTTGCAAACTCGGTATAGATGTTGTTCGTTAAGTCTATCCCGTAGTCAAGTATCAGTGCTGCGTAATACTCCCTTGGCATTGCGAGGACATATTTCATATAGTCCTCGGTTATCTCGTTGTTGATTATCATGGACGCGACGTCGCTGTTCATCTTTGCGAGATATTCGACTATCGAATTTACATATACATATCCGTTCCGTTTGTCGGCTATCTGCACCTTTTCGTCGGTGCTCATCATTTTTTGCAGCGCCTCGAGGTCTACTGCCGTCTCGGATATGAGTATCGGGTTGCCGGAGAGCATGTCGTCCTGCATAGAGACTATGTAGCCCTTTATTCCCGCCGAGAACGCGAGCACGAGCGCCACTCCGATAATTCCTATCGACCCGGCGATGCCGACCATTGATGTGCGCCCCTTTTTGGATATGAGGTTCCGGGCGGAGAGGCGAAACGCGGTGAAGAATGACATCTTCGCCTTTTCTTTCTTACGCTTCTGCGCGCGCTCTGCCTTTTTTCTTGCTCTCTTGTCGGTTATCGCCTCGATGTCGGCTTTCGCGGCGCGCTCTGCGCGCTCTTCCTCCTCGCGCTCCGCGCGGCACTCGGCTTCCTCGTCCTCGGAGGAGTAGGGGTTCGTGTCCTCTAAGACCTCACCGTCGAGGAGACGGACAATACGGGTGGAATACCGCTCCGCGAGCTCGGGGTTGTGGGTGACCATTATGACGAGCCGCTCGCCGGATATTTCGCGTATCAGCTCCATTATCTGTACGGAGGTCTGCGTGTCGAGGGCTCCGGTCGGCTCGTCGGCGAGGAGTATCTCCGGGTCGTTGACGAGGGCGCGCGCTATCGCGACGCGCTGACACTGTCCGCCGGAGAGCTGGTTCGGGCGCTTGTAATACTGCCCCGAAAGACCCACGCGGTCGAGCACCCGCTTCGCCCGCTCTGTCCTCTCCTCGCGGGATATTCCCGCGATAGTGAGCGCGAGCTCAACGTTCCCGAGTATAGTCTGGTGGGGAATGAGATTATAGCTCTGGAATATGAAGCCTATTCTGTGGTTGCGGTAGACGTCCCAGTCGCGGTCGGTGAAGGATGTCGTGCTCCTGCCGTTTATCACGAGGTCGCCGGTCGTGTAGTGGTCGAGCCCGCCGATAATGTTAAGGAGCGTTGTCTTTCCACAGCCGGAGGGACCGAGTATAGACACAAACTCGCTCTTCCTGAAAGTGAGGCTCACGCCGCGGAGCGCGTGCACCGTCTCGGACGAGGTTGTGTATTCCTTTCTTATGTCTTTGAGATTGAGCATCTTCCGAAAAAACCTTTCTTTTTCTGACATTATAATTCTCTTATCTATGATTATACCGTACATTTATGAACTAATCAACACGGCGGGAAGAAAAAAACGGAAATTTTTCGGGGCGCTGCCTGACGGCGCCCGGCAACCTTGCGAATGGTATAAAGCACATCGTTACACATTGCAAGAATTGCCATAAACATTGCAAAACTTGCGCTGAACATTGCCTCAAAATCGCGGCATAGGCTTGAATTGTGCATGTTACATAAAAAAATATGAAATAAAACGGCAATTTGCGCATTGATTTATTTTTGGTAAGATAATATAATCAAAGGTGCAAATACATATCTCCCGGCATATTCCGCCGGGGAAACACAGAAAACAGAAAAGGAGAAAACGAATGAAAAAGCTCGCGAAGATTTTTATTCCCGTGCTCGTGCTGGCGCTTATTGCCGGCGTCCTGTTCTCGGTCGGCATATTTGCTGCCGACAATACGGAGACCGAGGCATGGGAGAGCAACGGCGGCGACCTCTGGGAGGTCCTTGACGCCGAGGGGAAGTCCGTACAGAAGTACGGAAATTTTGAGGACGCCTTCGGCGCCTGCCCGGACGGCGGCACCGTGAAGCCCCTCTACAAAATCATTCACATAACAAAATCAGGCGTGGCGACAAGCCAGCTCGAAGAGGGAGAGACGAAGACAACCAACATCGCCCTCGGAGACTCTCAGGTAATCTTTGAGTCAAACGCCTCGGCAAACTGGTTTATCCATGTAAAGCCGGGTAATACCGTGAATTTTACGGGCAATGGCGCGAGCCTTACGATGTCGGACAACAAGGGCTTTGCCGAGCTCGTTGCAGATGATGAGGAGGGGCGGATCTCGACCCTGAATGTCGACGGCGTAAACATCGATATAAAGACCGGACTTACGAATCAGAACACGGCGATATACTATCACGGCGGTGACCTGAGTTTCAGAAATCTTAATATGACTGTCGGAAAGGCCCTCTGCATAAGGGCGAATGACGGTAATCGCGTGTCATTCAATATGGAGAACGTGAACGTAACCCACACTACGGGAAGCTCCGGGAGCGGCAAGTTCTTCCTGCAGTGCAATAACATGGTAACAGGCTCCGACTTCTCGTTTAAGAACTGTAACTTCAAGTCGGATTACAGACTTTTCAACTTACGAAACGTCTCCTCTGACCCACACAGCGTCACGGCGCGCTTTGAGGATTGCACGCTCGATATAACAAAAGCCGACCACCCGATAAGAGTCGACGGCGGTAAGTTTGTTCTCGCCGGCGAGATAAAGTGGTACTGCGGCACTCCCCAGTACGGACTTATAAGAGCCGAGTATCCGTCTGCGCCGACCCTTATAGAGGTTGAGGACGGAATGAGAACCAACAACGCCTCCCCCCTCTGGAGCGGGTCGAAAGACGCAATATCCGCGGATTCATCGCCGCTCTCCGGCTTCTCCGGAAGTGCGAAGTTCGCAGACAGAGACTGCCCGTTCGTTTACAATGGTCCGACCAATGAGGGAACCACATTTGCATGGAACGCGAACGGCGCAGGAAAGTTCAATAACGGCATACTCAACGGCGAGACAATAGCAAGATATGAGGAAATGACAAACCCGGTGGACGGGAACAAGTACTACATGTTGACGGTAGAGCCCGGAAAGTTCGGCATGAACCCGTGGATTCAGTTCCTGACAAAGGATCTTACTGCCGCGGCGTACAAGTACATAAGCTATGAGCTTGATATTTCCTCCACGTCGGTAATACCTGATTGTACCTACATTTACATGGAGGGGCGCAACTCCTCCGGCTCCGGCAGCTTCTATAACGGCGGTATAATGCTGACGAAGGTTGACGGCGGAATGAAGATAGCCTTCACAAAGGGAACGCTCAGCGTCCGTGAGGAGGTCGGCTCCGTCGTTATACCGAACGGCGAGTGGGCACATATCACATATGTGGTTGACCTGAAGAGCGACGCACTCGAGAGCAATCCCGAGGTTAATGCCTCCGTCGCGAGAGTGTTTGTAAACGACGAGTGCATAGGAACGGTTGAGGGAATATTCAGACAGACCGTGAACAGCACCGTATTCACGCAGGTCGGCGACGTCCGTGTCGACTCCTGCTCGAATATACAGAGAGACACCCGTTCAACTCTTTGCATAGACAACGTAAGAGTCATGGGTTATAAGACCTGTGACTTTGATACCACCGTGTTCGGCGAGACGCCGAGCCTCGACACCCCCTATCTCGGCAGGGCGGACATCGAGAAGATACCAGCGTTCATAGTAGGGGACCTTGGCTTTGACGATGTTGAGAGCGCGATTGCATATGCCGGCGAGACCGGCGAGACGATAGTCGTATATCGCGATCTTGCAGAGCGCACGGTGATAAATACTCCTGTAACGATAAATACAAACGGCAAGACCTTCAATGTTGACTCCGAGGAGTGCCGAATAGTCTTTGACGGCGACACCGTAACGCTTACAAAGGCAAAGTCCAACGAATTTATAGAATTTGAAATCTTCGACGCTGACGATAACTCCGTCGGGACCTTCATCCGCCCTGCGGGCGCGCTTATCCGCCTTTCGGATGAGCTTCCGGCGCTCGCCCCGATAAGAGTTGACGAGGAGGGGAACATACTTGTTCTCTCCGGCTGGCTCGCAAACGGCGAGGAGATAACCTCCGACCGCGCGGATGCAGCCGACGCGGAGAACGGCGTGGCGCTCACTCCGGTGTACAGCCCGGATGAGGAGTTTGACAATGCCGTCGCGGTAAAGACCGTCGGCGGAGAGTTCATCGCGATTGCCGACGTGGCGACCCTTATATCAGAGCTTGCATCCCCGGCAGAGGGCGCGGAGTATATGCTTCTCCGCGATATAACCGTTTCCTCCGACACTGCGGGAGACTACATAATGACCCTCGGCGACGGGCTCGTGCTTGACCTCTGCGGTCGGACAGTGCTCCTGACTCACGGCGAGGGCGGCGCACCGGCGCTCGGCGCAATTAATGTCGCCGGCAACGTCAGGATAACCTCGGGCGAGAGCGGCGCGAAGCTCATATACCGTATACCCGTGTACGAAAATAACACCTCCGGCGCTATGTTTGTTCTCACCGGAGAGAAGAGCAATCTTACAATAGGCTCCACCCTTAC
>CALDMI010000027.1 GCA_937914815.1 uncultured Clostridia bacterium | reverse complement strand
ATGCGAATCCGTAATCGCGCAACTCCTGCGTAAAATTCTGGAGTCTTGACCGTCCTCCGAGGTCGTATCCGTCGCCGTATGCGGTATTGCCGTACATATCCGTGCCGGTTTTACCGGGCTTCACGACGTACTTTCCGGCAATGTCCTGCTCATACGTATAATACGGCTGATACGGGTAGCAAGGCATCCTCGTTCCGTAGTAGTTGAAATAGCCGGATTTGAACTCGTAATTTCCGTCCGCGTTCTTTTTGAAGCGGAGGTTCAGCATCATAAGAGCGTAATCAACCTGCTGCTTTATATAGGCTCTGTAAGCCTCGGGATAAGCCGTACTGTCCGGGTCGTTATAGAACTCCGCAAGGCTGTCAAAAGTCTCGGACGTCGCCTGGAGCCTCGGGTGGGTCTTTGCACCTTTCTTATCCGCGAAGTGCTCGGCTATGTCGTCGATAACGCTCTCGCCGGTAAATGTATTTTCGTCGTCGTTTATGCTGTCGAATACAAAGCGATTCATAATGCCTATCATGACTTTGAGCCCGTTTTTACGGTCTACGACGTCGTCCTGCTTTGCTATTATGATAAGCCCCATGTCGTCGTATGTCAGATAGTACCCCGGGAAGAGCGTCTCAATGTCGTCGATACCGACGCCGAAGAACTCCTCTCCGCCGTCAAGCGAATAGTACCCCGGCGTGACGTTCAGCGCCACCCTCTCATTTCCGACCGTCGCCGTGTCTCTGCCCGCAACGATATAAGTTGCGGAGAGACCGGTGGATATATCGTAGGAGCGGTGGTCCGGGTGCTCATAGAACGGATATCCGAAGTAATCAAGAAGAACCGAGAGGGGCACTATAACTTGCCCGTTCTCATTTCTCATCGGCGCGCCGTGCTTACCGTCGAGGATCGCGGTCTTTTTGCCGCGGAAGAGCATGTTGTTTACTCCGACCTTCATTATGAGCGCCTGCTCAATTATGTCCGTGGCGGCACTTTCGTTCGACGCGTCCTTTACTATTTCAATTGTCTTCGCCGCGCCCGCGTCAACATATATGCCGTAGCCGAGAGACGAGACGTCGCTTACTTTGTTTGTCCCGCCGTATGCCTTGAGGTTATCGAGGCAATAGCTCATTCCGATAGTATTCGGGGATCTGTTTCCGTCAAAGCAGATACGGAAGATATGAAGACCTGCGGAAAAGCCTTTCGGCAGCTCGTAGGTATACGGCTCCGCGTTTCCGAATGTGACCGTGACCGTCGGGGCGGCGTCCTCCTCGCACGGGGTGAAGTCAAATTCGTAGGAGACATGAGCCCACTCTCCGTCGCCTATATCATAGGAAAGGAGATTTGAGGATTTATCCGGAGAAAAGACCACCTTGTTGTCCTTTATCGCGAGCGGGAAGGTCCAGTCCCCCTTGCGGGAGCGGAGCTCGACTATGTTTCCGATGTTGCAATATGAGTCAATTTTTATATCAAACTCGACAACATATCCCTTCTCCGGCACGCTTTCGCCGAGCTTGATATTGAAGAATCCGTCGCTGGCATTAACAGCCTCGAGCCGGAGAAAGTAGTTATAATAACCGTCCTTATCCACCTCGCGTGCTACCTCAAAGAGGTTGCCCTTTGTCATCGCCGCGCCGCTCTCTATACCGTTCGTATAGTCCCAGCCCTCGTCGTATGTGCGGTTGACATAAAGCTGTATATCGTCGGGGGTCGTGTCGCCCCCCTCTCCGTCGGCGAAGCTCACAACGGCGAGCGCCGAGAGGAGCATCGAGAGCGCGAGAAGAAAGCTTATTATTCTGTTTATTTTTTTCATTATATCCCGTGTCCTCCCTGTCAGCGGTCGATGCCGTCTATTTTCGGCACGCAGATGACGCCGGCAACCGATTGTACCGCAGAAACCGCGCCACACGCCGTGCCGTATTCTTTCGAAACGGTATCAAGCATTGAAAGATAGCTGTTGTATATATTCACAAAGGCAGTGTAAACATCAGAAGCCCCCGCCGCCGTCTCGTCTATATATGCGGCGCTGTCGCGGCACTCACACATAAGGGTCCAGAAGGTTTTGTAATCGGTAAGAGGCGTCGCCATGAGCTTCTCGTAGTTCATTCTGAGGAGCTCTGACTGATACACACCCTGCTCGTACGCCGCGCGGTAAATCTCAAACTCGCGCGACATCTGCTCTACCTCCTCGTCCTCGAGGTTCATTGCGTAATAGTAAACGTTACCCTCTGTTATGAGCCGTTCAAGGTCGGCAAAGGTCGTCGCGGCACGGAGCTGAAGAACAGTGTTGCGGAAGAGAAGCGTATTTCGCTCGAGTTCTGCACGGTATTCCTCCTCGCTCGCGGCGAGCTCCCGGCGGAATCCATCGATAACGTCTGTCAGCGTCACAATCCGGCTGTCGGAGAGGTTGACCGTCGAGGCGTTTTCTTCAAGATACTGCTTTGCATAGAGGCAGAGACCGTTCTTCTCAACGTAAGAGGTCGCCGTCATATACCTGTCGGCAATACTCCGGAGCATTTCGATATGCTCTTCCTGCATGACCGAGACAACATAGTCCTCTATCGGCTGGTATCTTCTCTGCGCCGCGGTGAAGCCGTCTACCGAGGCATCGTATATTCCGGAGAAAATAATCTTTCTCGCCATGAGAACGTATCTTTTCACCGTCTCATAGTTTTCCTCCCATGCCGCAGCATCGGGATATTCGGAGAGCCTTTCTGCGTAGTGGATGAAAAGCTCGGAATTATGTTGCGAGAGCTCACGGTTATATGTATCCGGGTAGCTGTCATAATAAGCAAGAGCATCTGTAAGCTCTGCGTCCTCCGCGAGTCCGTCCGGTGTAAACTGCGCGCGAAGAGCCACAGCAGAGTTATACTTTTCGGTCTTTCTCGCAAAGGTTATCGCGCCCTTAAGAGCCTTTACCGCACTGAGAAATTCTCCCGCTGCCGTATCGTTTTCAACGTAGGAAAGCTGGGTGTTGTATCGTGTGACGAGTTCAAGATATCTCTGCATCGTCGTGTCAAATTCGTTATCACGGACATAAGCCGCAAAGCTGTCGAGCTTCGTCGCTCTTCCCGAGGCGTTTGAGGTGAGACGCGCGGTGTTTTCAACCGCCGTCACATATTCTTCAAGTGTATCAAGGTTGTACGTATAGAGCGACTCCCAGAAGCCGTCTGCATCAAAATCGGAAAGGTACTTCTCTACCGTGACCTTTATTTCGTCTGTCGCGAGGTCGGTATACTCCCCTGTCGCGACGTTGTAGTAAAGCGGAAGGTTCTCGTCAACATACAGTTTTGCCGACTTTCTGTCCCTCGGCATCTGCTTTCCGTCTGTCAGGACATCAACGTAAAGGGCGAGGCGACCGGCGTCATCGAGACTCTCTATATAACCGTCGTCCCTGTATGCGGTACCCGCAAAGAATTTCCAGTTGTCTATCGCGTAACTTCTTCCGTCGCGGGCAGAGTTATGGCAGCAGAAGCGTATGCCGTCGGTCCCGACGAAATTCTTTCCGAAATCGACCTCTCCATTATATACCTCTACATAATCCACGTAGACCTTGAAACTCTGATAGCGGTTTTCGCGCGTCTTGCTCCAGATAACCGTTATGCGGTTCATCTCTCCCTCGGCTATCGGAATAGTCACGTTCTCTGCGCCGTTTGCCGCAGGTGTACTCGGTCCGCCGCCTATCTTTATACCGTCGGAATCTATCGAGATTATGTCGACCCAGATACGGTTTCCTTTAGGCTGTCCGTTGTCATCAAGCTCGCTTGTCGCAACCTCAAAGAGCAGCCACGGGAATGTCCCGTAGGTAGTCAGGTCAAAATCGAGCCCAAATCCGAGCTTGGAATCCGTCGGCATCGGCTGAAAGTAAAAGTCTGCCGATTTTTCGTCTGCAAAATCTACGGAGAAGACGCCGTTTCCGCCATCGTCGCGGGTACCGTAACTCACGCCCGAGCCGGAATTCTGCACAGCATCAAACAGAGCCTTCAGTTCGTTAAGCGTTATGCCGTCGGCATTGAAATCGTTTGTTTTTGTAAGATTCGCGTAAGAATACTCGGATACCGGAGCCTCTGCCGCGAGGCGCAGACGATTTTTCTCCATAACGACGCGCAGCTCTCGCTCGTGGTCGGCTTTTACCGCCTCAAGTTTTCCGTTATAGGCGTCTATTCTCGTATCGTAGTCCACCGCGTCCTCAATTGCGCGGTGAATTTCCGCATATCGGAGAAATTCGTTATAGGCTATCTTCTTCGTGAGATATTCCGCAGACGTGTCATATTTATCGAGAAGTTCCTCCGCGTCGTCGAAGCTGAATGCGACAGCCGCCTCATAAGCCTCGAGCTTTGCAATGAAAGCCGCATACTCGTTATATCCCTCGTCGCCTTCCGGAACCGGCGGCACAGGAGTGTGCGATTCTTTATATTTTTCGACATTGCGGAATGCGAGTTTTTTGTCTGCAAACGTCTCTGCCGCGTTGTATTTGTCAATCAGCACGGTGTAGTCGGTAATACTCGCCACATCGCTCTCTGCCGACACGACGACGAGCGCGACGGTAGCGCATATCATCGCGAGCAGCGCGACGAGAAGGAGCGTCAGAAGCTTTCTGTGCTTTTTCATGTTTACCTCCAAAAAAGATAATTTCTGTGGTGCGAGACAGCCCCGGGTCTTATACCGGTGGATGCGGCTGCCAGATGAGTTCTTTACGATTATAATAATATACCCGCACTGACCGAAAATCAATGCGGGTATATATCTATTGTCGTTTTGTGCAAAAAGAATAATTGATAGTCTAAATCAGGTGGCGTTATGTGCAAATGTACATACTCCCACTACTAATAACAGTTTAACATCCCACGGAGGTAAAGTCAATGCGGATTTTCATTTTTCGTGATATTTCACAATGAAATTCCGCATTTTTCACAAAAGCCGAGAGAGGCTCCGGGCGAAAAATTCCGCCGTATCCCCTGCCCTCCGCTTACTTTTTCCAATACTTTTTATCGAGGGAGCGGTACATTATCGCCTCGGCAATATGCTCCTCGTCTATGACCTCCGCCCCCGCGAGGTCGGCAATCGTGCGCGCGACGCGGAGTATTCTGTCGTGCCCGCGGGCAGAGAGTCCGAGGGTCTCAAACGCGGAGCGGAGCAGCTCCCGCCCCGCCGGCGTCGGCGTGCAGTAGCGGTGGAGCATGTCGACGCTCATTTTCGCGTTCGGCGTCCCTAAATCGTCTCCCCCGGCGCGCAATCTCTCGTTTGAAAACGCCCGGGCGCGGTTCACCCGCTCGCGTATCTTTGCGGAGGGCTCGCCCCCCTCGCTCTCCCCGGATATTTCGCTGTAGGAGACCGACGGGAGCTCTATCTCAATATCTATTCTGTCAAGCAGCGGACCGCTGACCCGCTCGAGATACTTTGCCACAGATGCGGGCGTGCAGGTGCAGGTGTGCCGCGGGTCGCCAAAATAGCCGCAGCGGCAGGGGTTCATGGCGCAGACGAGCATAAAGGAGGCGGGATAGGTCACCTTTGACATCACGCGGGTGACGCAGACGCGCCCGTCCTCGAGCGGCTGGCGGAGAGACTCCGTCACCTGCTTTGAAAATTCCGGGAGCTCATCAAGGAACAGTACGCCCCGGTGTGCCAATGAAATCTCGCCCGGGCGCGGATTTGACCCGCCGCCGACAAGCCCCGCGTTACTCACCGTATGGTGCGGGGAGCGGAACGGACGCTCGGTAACGAGTCCGCCGGAGAGGAGCCCGGAGACCGAGTGAATTTTCGTCACCTCGAGCGCCTCCTCGAATGTCATATCCGGCAAAATTGAGGGCAGCCGCTTTGCAAGCATGGACTTTCCCGTGCCGGGAGGACCTATCATTAAAACATTGTGCCCACCCGCCGCCGCGACCTCAAGCGCGCGCTTTGCCTTATACTGTCCGCGCACATCCGAAAAGTCCGGCGCGCCGCGGTGAAGAGAGGACAGATACCCGCTTTTTTCATACACGGTAGGGGGGATAAGCTCCTCGCCGTTCAGGTGCCGGATAAGCTCACGAAGGCTCCCTACCCCGTAAACGCGCACCCCGTCGACGAGCGCAGCCTCCTCCGCATTTTCCCGCGGGACAAAGACCTCGCGCCGCCCGTGCTCCCGGGCACATAGGGTCATCGGGAGTATTCCGCGCACCGGGCGTATGCCGCCGGAGAGCGAAAGCTCGCCCATCATGGATATTCCGCGAAAATCCACGGTACGGGAAACTACGCCGTCGCACTGGAGTATCGAGCATATTATGGCGAGGTCGAAGGCAGAGCCCGCCTTCTTCGTGTCCGCGGGCGCGAGGTTCACGACTATGTCGAGCGCCGGGAAGCGTATTCCCGAGTTTTCACACGCGGAGCGCACCCGGTTCTGCGACTCGCGCACGGCGGTGTCCGCCATGCCGACAAGCTCAAACTTCGGGATTCTGTCCCACGCGCTGCACTCGACGGTCACCTCATATCCGTCGATACCGAGCACCGCCGCCGTATAAACAGTAGAAATCATACCGTCCTCCGAAAAAGTCACAAAAGGTCTGATTTGATTATACATCACATCCGGCGATAAATCAAGCGTTATTTGAACATCTGACCCAGGAGGACAGTGCCGCGGGATTTTTGGGGCGCGCGGTTGACAACGCGCAAAAAGAATTGTATAATCTAAACAGTACGTAAGTGCGGCGCACCCGCACACGGAGGAATAAAATGATATTC
>CALDMI010000026.1 GCA_937914815.1 uncultured Clostridia bacterium | reverse complement strand
GTTGACAGAATAATAGCGACCTCGCATTTTTACCCGCATGTACATTCGCTTGATGATTTTATAGAGCGGCGGAATGACGCATACCTTGCTCTTCACCACACATTCAGACAGCTTGATTTCACGCCACCGGATATTCGCCTCGGGGCTGAGGTATTGCTCTGTGAGGGACTTGAGGATCTCCCGGGGCTTTCCCGGCTCGCCGTCTTCGGTACAAAAACAATTCTTATCGAATTGCCGTTCAATGACTTTACATATGAATACGCCGAAACCGTTGGGGCTCTTATTGACAAGGGCTACGATGTCGTTCTGGCACATGCGGACAGATATCCTGTAGATAATATAGAGGCGGTTCTGCAATTCGGTGCCAGAATACAGCTCAATGCCGCCGCGCTCGCGCGGACATTCATGAGTCGCGGTGTACGCTCGTGGCTCTCGCGGGGGCTTGTATACGCCGTCGGCAGCGATATACATATGACTGACAAAACAGCCTATCGACAATACTCCAGGGCAATATCAAAGCTCGGAGCTTATCTTCCTAAAATATGCGATTACACAAATGCGGTTTTTGATGCGGCGATTGATATATACGAAGCGGTGCACCGTAACGCATGATTATTTCTGTACTTGAGAAAATTTTATCCGGAGGCGGTATATGAAGGTTCTTGTCGCGATGAGCGGCGGTGTTGATTCCTCTGTTGCGGCAAAGCTCCTGTGTGACGAGGGAAATGTATGTATAGGATGTACTATGAAGCTCTACTCAAACGAGGATGCGGGAATATCAAAGTCGCACACATGTTGCTCGCTTGACGATGTGGAGGATGCCCGCTCGGTTGCCGAACGGCTCGGAATGGAGTACTTCGTTTTTAACTTTTCGGATGATTTTCACAAGAAGGTTATCGACAAATTTATAGACTCTTACCTTGCGGGAATAACACCTAACCCCTGCATCGACTGTAACAGATATATGAAATTCGATAAGCTGTTTTCCCGCGCCGAGGTGCTCGGATGTGATAAAATAGCCACCGGACACTATGCACGCATAGATTTCAAGGACGGGAAATACAGGCTTCTTCGCGCTGTAGATACGACAAAAGATCAGAGCTATGTTCTTTATTCGATGAATCAGTATCAGCTTGAGCATACGGTTTTCCCGCTCGGCGGACTATGCAAGGACGAGGTTCGCGCGATTGCCGCACAGGGGGGATTTGTAAACGCTGAAAAGCCGGATAGTCAGGATATATGCTTTGTCCCGGATGGAGATTATGCAAGGATAATCGAACTGCACACAGGAAAGATGGCAGAGCCCGGCGATTTCGTAGACCGTGACGGCAGAGTGCTCGGCAGACATAACGGAATAATCCGATATACTCCGGGGCAGAGAAAAGGTCTCGGCATTTCCTTCGAGGGCAGAAAATATGTCCTTCGCGTAACGCCGGAGGACAATACCGTGACGCTCGGTGATGAGCCGGAGCTGTACAGCAGGTATGCCTGTATCTCGGATGTAAATATTATAAGCGGTGAAGAAGTGACGGCGCCGTTTGACTGCGGCATCAAAATCCGTTACAGACAGCCGGACAAGCCGACGCATATAGTCCCGTACCGTGGTTTGCTCATTGCTTTTTTCAGAGAACCGCAGAGGGCGGTTACCCCGGGACAGGCGGCTGTCATGTATGACGGCGATGTTGTGCTCGGAGGCGGGACAATTGTACGGGATACGCCGGAGCTTCGGGAATTTGCCGAAAAATACATGGCAGAACATGATATCTGAACCGCAATCGATTTGAAAATCAATTATGCTTTAAGTACCCGCTGATGTCTGCCGGGTAAAACGGAGGAATATGAAATACGCATTTATAAATGGCGTGCTCCTTGACGGCACGCGCGATATGCAGCCGAAAACAGGTATGGCTGTTCTTGTGGACGGAGAAATAATAAAGGATATTGTTCCCACCTGTGATGTGCCTTCCGACTATCGGAAGATTAACCTCGGCGGTGAGTATCTCATGCCCGGACTCATAAACATGCATGTGCATCTCGCAGGTAGCGGGAAACCGCAGAAAAAGCAGAGAGATAATGAAAAACTTGTCGGGACTATTATGAAGAGCCCCATAATGCGCGCCGTCGCTTACGGTATGGTTGCGGGATTTGCAAAGACGGAGCTGATGAGCGGAGTTACGACGATACGCACCGTCGGCGGCCTTGGTAACTTTGACACGCGCCTGCGCGACGAGATAGCGGCGGGAAAGCGGGTCGGACCGCGTATAATATCCGGCGATGAGGGAATATCCGTTCCCGGCGGGCATATGGCCGGGT
>CALDMI010000025.1 GCA_937914815.1 uncultured Clostridia bacterium | reverse complement strand
CATTTTGAGATTGCCTGCCGCGAGACATCGAGCCGCTCTGCCAGCTCCTCCTGCGACATCCCGGCAGAGCGCCGGAGTTCGGTTATCTTTTTTCCGAGTGTCATAAAAACCGCCTTTTTATTTTCAGAGTAATTTTACAGTTATATTATACCAATATCCGCCCGTCTTTACAAGCAACCGGGAATATATATTTTTGCAACTTTCGGTTGCAAAATCTGTGACGTTTTGCTTATACACTATTGATTTTATGCTTTTGTATGTCCTTATGTGCTAATAAAAGTGGCGGAGAGCATTCTGCGCTTGACTTGCCCGCGCCGCCGATGTATAATATACACATGATTTCTTATGGAGGTGAGGCATGCGTGAATACAGCTTTACGGTCGGAAATGTAACGGAGAGCGGGACCGTTGACGCATACCTCCGCCACATGCTGTGTCTCTCCGGCACGGTCATAAAGCGCGTGAAGTACGGCGGCATCCGGAAAAACGGCGAGGTCGTGACCGTCCGAGCCGCGTTATCTCCCGGCGATGTGATAGAGATAAGCCTCCCGGAGGAGAACAGCGAGAATGTCACCCCCGCCGATGTCCCGCTCCGGATAGTCTATGAGGACGATTATATTTTATGCGTTGATAAGCCCTCCGGCATGCCGACGCACCCGTCCCGGGGCAACCATATAACAACATTGGCAGAGGCGGGGTCGTTCTATATGGGCGGGCAGTTCGTTTTCCGCGCCGTAAACCGGCTTGACCGCGATACCTCCGGGCTCGTCCTTATATCAAAGGATATGATAAGCGCGAGCCTCCTCGGCAGAGCTATGAAAAACGGCGAGTTTTCAAAGACATACATAGCGCGCCTTGTAGGTGTACCCACCCCGCCGGTCGGAAGGGTTGACGCGCCGATAGAGAGGGAGGCGCCGGATTCGCAGAAGAGAACGGTAAGAGCGGACGGCAGACCGTCCGTGACCGATTACAGCGTACGCTCTGTGTGCCCGGGCGGCTGTATCTGCACCCTACGCCCCCATACCGGGAGAACACATCAGATAAGAGTCCATATGGCTTATATAGGGCACCCACTGTATGCCGACGCAATGTACGGCACCCCCATCCCGGGCGAGACCTTCTCCCTCCGCTGTACCTCCATGACATTTCCGCACCCCGCGACGGGGGAGAGCATGACAATAACATCGCACGGCGACGGCAATTTCCTATGACTGACAGCATAGGCTGTTATCCGGTCTTTATCGGGTAACAGCCGCATTTTTTTATTTTTCTCTTGTATTCTGAAGAGTATTATGTTATAATTGGGTTGCAACCTAATATACAAATCAAAAGCAAGGATTTTCTATGATTTCAAGAGAAGAGGTAAAGGACCCGAAAAAGAGAATACTCACTGCCTGCGTCCGCATGTTTATAGAGCGCGGATTCAGACAGACCACAATGATGGACATAATCCGCGAGGCGGATGTCTCGGCAGGAACATTTCAGAACGCGTTTCATACGAAGGACGGCGTTCTCGCCACGCTTGTGGAGTTCATGTTTGATAACCAGTTTGCGATGGCGCGCTCGCGCCTCCCGGTGGGGGACGGCGTGGTTGTCTACGCCGTCGAGACGGCGATACAGTTAGCGATAACCGAGTCGCGGGAGAGCCTCCGGGAAATATATGCGGAGGCATACACACAGCCGGAAATATGTGAATATATATGTCAGAAGACGGCAAAGGAAAACGCGAAATTCTTTTCACAGTATAATAGGGATTGGGGCGAGTCTGATTTCTATGAGGCTGAGATAGGTTCCTCCGGCATGATGCGCTCGTTCATGCTCCGCCGCTGTGATATGTATTTCACACTGAAAAAGAAAACAGAGCGCTTTCTTCGCATGGCTCTCGATGTCTATCATGTCCCGCGCGATGTGGCAGACGCGGCGATAGAGACCGTCATGAATATGGATATTGAGGCGACTGCCGCCGCCGTAATGCGACAGCTTTTTTCGATGCTCGAGATGAAGTTTGATTTCAAATTTTCGGACGCTTCCGGAAAATAACCGTAAAAATTAAAAAAAGGAGACCCTGTATGAAAAAGAAGCTATGGATTTTTATTGCCGTCGCGCTCATGCTCGCCGTTTCGCTCTCCCTCCTTGTCGCCTGTGGCGGGGACGGAGACGACGGAAATAACGGAGACAATACGGACACCCACGAGGCAAACGGAGTGTATGAGAGCGATGCAGAGTCGCATTGGCTCGGCTGTAAGGCGTGTGATGAGCACCGTTACGGTGAGGGCGCCCATACATATGAGAATAACGGAAAGAATAAAAAATGCTCCGTCTGCGGAAGAACGGTAGAGTATACCGAGGAGGAAAACGCCCTCTATTGGATAACCGGCAGAGACGGCACTCTTGCATACTCGGGCATTTATACAACTCTCTTTACCGAGGAGTATGATGACGGGGAGGGGTGGCAAAGAAATATCCGCCATGAGTCCTATGACCCCGCGGGCAGGTATTTCATGATATCTGAGGAGTATACCTTTGAGGGTGGACCGGTCCTTTCGGAAAGAACCGTACTTGTTCTGAAGCCCGTCTCCGGCGCGAGTTTCCCGCGCGCTATCCTTTATATGATGGAGCCGGACGATGACGGCAAGACAGAAGAGTCGGCATATTATGTGAGCCCGAATTATATAAAGAATAACGGAATGGCGCACTACACCCCCGCCGAAATGCTTGACGACTGCGGCATAGACGACGGCGACGACCTCGCGTCTCTCGTCGCCGGAATACGCGCGTTCTTCGCAGAGAATGCGGGGGAGCCGGATAGTATAACCTTCACGCGGGGCGAAGACGGTTCCGTCACCCTTACAGTATCCGCCGGGCTCACGGGCAGAGATACCGACTATGAGACCGGGGAAGAGTATGACTTTACTACAAGCACCGTAATTTCGCTTACCGTCCTTGACGGCAGACTCATAAAGAGCGTGAGCGATATTAAAGATTCAGGCAGCTTTGAGGACCCGGAAAATAATTACGACGACCACCTTGTCCGCACGGCGGAGATATCGTATGGCTTTGATACGGAGACCTTTGGGGGCGTCGATATCAGCGGCGTTCAGCCGACAGATGCGTATTACGCCGACTTTATCATACATATCGAGGGCTGTGATACCGTCATTATCTTTGACGATGCCCTGATGGGCGAGACCGTGACGGCGGAGATGCTCCGCGCGGCGCTCGCCTCCCGCATCGGGACCTTCGTCGGCGACTATGATGAGATTTCGGCATTTGAGTTCTATACCGATAAGGAGAGAACACACGCCTTCGAGAGCGTAGAGGTCACAGAGGAGGAAAACGATATATATCTTCGCTTCGCTCCTCCGGAGGATATGTCCGTTGTTCTTACACTGTTTTCAAGGACAAATGACGACGGCGAAGAGATTACGGTATTGCAGATTGCCTACCTCTGGCAGGCGGGAGAGCGGTTTTATCCGAGATTCGGGAGCTTCCTGCATTACGAGCTCCTGAAAGTAAACGGAGAGACCGTTACCGGTTATTCCTCGTTCCTCTGCGAGGGCGGGCATGTCTATACCGTTCTCTATGACGGAGAGTACCGTGACGAGGAGATAGAGTTTGAGCATATACCGCTTGAAGAGTGGGCGTATAACGAATATTCGCATTGGCATAAGTGCGGTGAGTGCTCTGACGAAACCTTCGATTTCGGTATGCACAATTACTCGTTCAGCGGCGGAAACAAGGTTTGCATAGACTGCGGATATACGATAGAGTATACCGACGCGGAAAACTTCGCCTATTGGGCAGAGGGCAGGAATAAGTCGAAAAATACCGAATATTCATATAAGTACAGCATAACCGAAGAGTATCATGACCTCATAAATGACATTATTATGGGCAGGAGGGAATTTACCGAGTCTGCTACCGACTTTGAGTATTACAGTAAGGCGGTCTTGTACGGTCTTGACAGAACCGGAGAGCTTGAGCTTATTATCAACGAGCTTGTGGCTCTGAAATATATAAAGAGCACCGGTAGATGGAAGCTGTATACGGAGAGGACATTGCCGGACGGCAGTATACAGAAGGACGGAGTGTATAAAGCACCGTCGTTCAGCGTGGATAGCCTCTGCAGATATTCTCCCGCTGTGTTCGTTACGGAGATGTGTATAGGCGACGGCGCAACATTTGAGGAGTTCTGCACCGTATTCCGTCAGAAATACGAGGAGATGTATTCGGATGTCGGCTGTGTTGTGAGCAATATGGCGATAAGGAGAAACGACGACGGCACCGTCTCCTTCCTCTTCACCGCGACCGGAGAGTATACGGACTCAATGGTGAGCGACAGCGATTATATAAAAAATACCTATGTCTGTAACTATGAGATAGTTGTCGGAGACAGCGGGATAGAGAAGTGCATTGAGGTCTCCGTGTATAATTCCTATTACGGGGATGAGACGAAGAACACCTCCGAAAAAGATACTATAACTACCTGCTTTGAGAACCGCTTTGACCGCGATACATACGACTCCATATCGGTTGAGACCGATACAACGAGAGACGAGTATGTCGGCAGTATCTCATTTATAATAAACGGTTATCATTATAACTACAGTGACGGAGGTAAGACGATAGGCTCCACCTATACACTGAGGGAGGCACAGGAGCACCTTGCCTATGTCGGCGAAAACGCGAGCCAGCCGCTCTTTGTCACGGATGTAGATCCGGATATGTTCGTTATCTATACAGACGAGGCGAAAACGAAGAGGTTTACCTCCACGACGGTTGACAGCGAGTCTGTGACGCTTTATGTCGATATGGTAATCCCGGAGGGAAAAGCCATTGTGATAATCGTCAATGAGTTCGGCACATCGAGAGCGATAGACCTTTGCTACTTCCGCGATGTCGGAGGGACATTCGACACGTCGAAGCTGTATAGTATCTATCCTATGATAGAGCTTGACGGCGAGGAAGTGACAGACGGGAGCGCGACCGCGGTAATAACCTGTTCCGAGAGCCGGATTTATACGGTGGTGTATAAGGCAAGGTAATATTTTCTCACAAGCTCGAAAAATGTGAAACAGTGCGCCCCCGGGCGCACTGTGAAATGACATCCGCGTGCCAGACTTTGTGCGCGGATGTCACTTGTTTATAGGTTTTATAACATTCTTTCGGCGTATTCTGCATTAATGACGAGTTTTCTGGTTTGCAACTTGCGGTTGCTTGAAAACGGGCACAAAATGCTTTAATATGGACTTATCCGAAAACGAGGAGGCAAACATGCTTGATTTCAAGGCAATAGGGAGCGGAATAAGAGAGCGGCGTCAGAGGCTCGGTTACAGTCAGGATTCACTTGCCGAAATACTGGGCGTAACGCATCAGGCGATATCCCGGTGGGAGCAGGGAGAGGCGATGCCGACGGTTGAAAATCTGGCAGAGCTGTGCAGCCTTTTTGACATAGGCTTTGATGAGCTTTTGCTTTTGGGCAGACCCGTAGATCCGACCGCGAAAAACATATTTGCGGGTCACAGCCGAACCTATGTTGTAAAGGAGATAATCTCCGGTCGCTGTCCGTATGATTTTGTCGGCAATTTCAATGTGTTTATGCCGCAGGAACGGATTATGCTCCTTCGCGCCGTCAGGGAAGAGAAACTGCCCGCGGATCTTCCGCGCCTCCGGCAAAAGCTGACGACGGAAGAGCTGATTTTCCTTTTCGGCAAAAAGCAGCCTCGTCACATTCGGTGACCGAAAATAAAATTAAAAAATTGAGAGGTGAACTATGAACATTGAAAACATGCTGCCGTTTCTGAATAAACAGGCTCTGGAGGAATTAGTCGATTCGGTTATCGCCGGCGATGTGGATTTCGACATTAGAAAAGCGTTGCCGTTTCTTGAGGACGACGCCCTGAAAAGGCTTATGGAATACGCCGCCGAAAACCCCGGCAAAATCAATTTTGACAGCGCGGAATGTTATCCTTTCCTGTCCGAGGAGATTATGGAAGAGGTCTTTCTGAAAAAGCTTGAGAGCGGAGTCCTTGACGAATCCTGCCTGCCGTTCGTGTCATCGGAGTGCCTGAAAAAAGTGGTCGAAAAGTACTGCGAAAACAGTGATTGGGACCTCAATGTCGACGCGCTTTATCCCTTCATGGACGAGGACGACATTTCCGAGCTCTTCCGCGCATATCTGAAGCGCAACAAAAGAACAGATTGAAAAAAGTGAAATATTTCCTTACAGACTATTTCACCCACCCGCAAGGGTGGATTTCACTGAAAAAAGCGCCCTGCGGGGCGCTGTTTTCTGCGGGGGGCGCACACTTCGTGTGCTTACGAACCTTCGCACCTGCGGTGCAGGTTCTCATCGTAGTCCCGGACGAGCAGAAAGCCCGCACCCCAAAAGGGGTGCGGGCTTTCTGTCAATGACGAACAAAAAGGAGCGTCTTTTAAAGCCGAAAAGGGGGCAGGCGTCCACGGGGATTTGAACCACGGACATAGCAGACCGGATCGAGCAGGGCAAGCGCGCTGCTCCGACTTTTCGTTTATGGGGCAGAATGGATTGAAAAAATCGGAAAATATGCTATAATATAAGAGACTAACGGAAAGGAGAAACGCGGAAATGCGGACAGCGACGAACAGAAAAAGAATAGTTCTATATGCCGTATGCGCGGTGTTGTTTTGTCTGGCGGGTTTCAGGCGCTAGATTCGAACCTTCCCGAATTTTGGCACGCCTTGTTTGCTTTGTCGGCGCACACGATACTTATCTCTCTCGTGGTTGCTTGGGGCGTTTCATTGATACATAGAATGGTGCGAAAGGATCTGCGTGCGTATTTCCTTACGGTTGCCGTGCTGATTTTGTTTTTCCTTGTGGTGCGAATGATAAAATACGGACTGACGCAAGACGCGGACACCCTTTCGCGCTATCTTTGGTACGCATACTACGTTCCGCAAACGTTCATTCCGCCGACGATTTTGCTTGCGGCGTTCAGTTTGGAAAACAAAAAGGGCAAACCGCTCGCAAAAGCGTGGTATCTGATTTATTTGCCCGCCGCCATTTTGCTTCTTTTAATATTCACAAACGATATACACGAATGGGCGTTTGCTTTGAACTTCGAGAACGGATTTTCCTACGAGCATAGAACCGTATTTTATATCGCGCTCGCGTGGGAGATTGCCG
>CALDMI010000024.1 GCA_937914815.1 uncultured Clostridia bacterium | reverse complement strand
CCTTTCCCATTATGCGGCGGCTCACCATTCTGCCCGCGACGCGGACATTCATTCCGGGGAGCTCAGAGCCCTCGGGAAGGTCGCCCTCAAGGCGGGTGAAGTCGCGGATTATTTCGGCGGAGGATGCCGTCACATCGTATTTCGTTATCTCAAACGGGTCACACCCGGCGTCGCGCAGGGCTTTCAGCTTTTCGCGCCGGATGGCGAGCTCGCTCGTGCTGTTCGGTGTCTGCTGCTGGTTCTGCTGATTCTGCTGCGGTGTCACTTGTGCCATATCGGTATCTTCCTTTACTTTTGTTTTCTTCGCGGTCACGGCGCGGCTCTCATCTGCCGCCCGTTTATTCTATAGGTCAGTCCTTCACGCGGGTTACGGATATGATGTGTATATGCTGCTCGCGCGCGCCCTCGACGACTATATCGTCGCCCTCTTTTGCGCCTATCATAGCCTTTCCGAGCGGGGAGTCATCGGATATTTTACCCGCCTTCGGGTCGGTCTCGTAAGAGCCGACTATGTGGTATACAAACTCGCCGTTGCGCTCCTTATTGAAGAGCTTTACGGTGGAGCCGACGCTTATCTTCGACTCGTCTATCTGCGACTCGTCGACAACCTTTGCGTTGGCTATCATCTCGCGCAGCTCCGCGATACGGGAATGTATTTTACCCTGTTCAGCCTTCGCCTCGTCGTACTCGCTGTTCTCGGAGAGGTCTCCGAACGCGCGGGCTGTGGATATGTCCTTCTTGTTTTCCTCGACCTTGACGTTTACAAGGTAGTCGAGCTCGTCCTGGAGGGCTTTGAAGCCCTGGGGGGTGTAGGTCTTGATCTCTGCCATTTTTTCTGTTATCTCCCTGTGGTATTTATCTTGAAAATTTTTATATAGCTTTTTTTCGGCGGTGCGCACATTTCTGCCGCACGGCATGCGCCGCCGGGTCATTGTCGGATTTTTTGCTCCGGTTCTGTCCGGCGGTCGGATTATCCGAGCATGAGCTTTTTGAGCTCGGTATATGCGACGGGGAGCTGCAGGTCCTCTGTCGCGCCCTCCGGCTGTTCCACTATCTCGTCCGGCGTTATGCCGATGCCGTCGTAGTTTTCACCCGACGGGGGATTGTAGTAGGCTATCGTGAGCGTCAGCGCCGAGTTATCTGTGAAAGGATAGGACGCCTGCATTATTCCTTTTTTATAGGTTGTCTCTCCGACAATCTTTGCGCGGAGGATACCCATATCTGCCCAGTCGCGTATCGCGGCGGTGAACAGCTCTGCGGCGGACGCCGTGTAGCCGTTGCACAGGACGGTGACGGGGACATTTATTCTGTGCTCACTTGTCGCGTAATATATCTCGTCGGAGTTGCTGAAAGACACTATGCGCGTCCCCGCCGGGGCGAGGTAGTCGAGCATATTGACAACCGCGGTGAGATAACCGCCGAGGTTTGAGCGCAGGTCAAAGACTATCCCGCCTACCCCCGCCGCCTCGACGGCGTCTATCGCGCTGATGAACTGGTCTGCGGTATTTGCCTTGAAGCCGGTTATGCGTATATATGCCGTCCGGTCCTCGTTTATCGTATAGGTGACTGTGTTTTCGGTTATCTGCTTTCTTGTGGCGGTGACGGTGAGCTCGTTTTCGCTGCGCAGGAGGGTAAGCTCAACCGTGCTCCCGACCTCTCCGCGCATTTTCGTCACCGTCTCGGCGTACTCCATTCCGGAGACCTCCGCGCCGTCGACCCTGATTATCATGTCGCCCGGGCGTATGCCCGCCTCCTCGGCGGGTGAGTCGGCATTCACCGACTCGACGGTCATTGTGTGCTCTATGTTGTCCCAGCGGACCACAACCCCGATACCGACGAGCTGTCCGCTCATATCGTCGTTGTATTCGACATATTCGTCGGCGGTGCGGTAGACCGCATATCTGTCACCGAGGGAGGCAACGTAGGCGGTTATCAGCGCGTCGGTCACCTCGGTCTGGTTCGTTACGTCTATTTTGTCGTAGAGATTATCGAGGAACAGAGCGGCGACCGTTTTTGCGAGGGCGTATGCGCCCGGGAGCTCGTCGCTCTTATAATAGTCGCGCCGTACGGTAGCCTCTATTGCTTTCAGCTTGTCGGAGGAAAACGCGGGGAAGTGCCAGAGGCGGAAATAGGACGCGGAGTAGGAGTAGTTCTTCTCCGCCGAGGTCCCGACTGCCTCTTGTATTTCTTCTTTTGTATAGGTCTTTGTATCGTAGAGTGAGCAGGCGGTGAGGGTCAGCGCAAGGAGCGAAAAAATCAGAAGAAGCGACACCGCGCGAATGACATAAGACATGGGGCGTGTACGCTTTTCGGTGGTATTTTCCGTTACCCGGTTACTCATTTTTCTGCCTTTCGTAAAACTTCCGGCGCCCATGCCGGGTTATTATTAGAGTACCCTGCCGCATGGGCGGCAGGGTAGGTCTTGAGCCGCATATCAGAATTTTGTCGGCTTGCTTGTCAGATACTTCTTTACCATGAGGGCTACCTTGAAGGTTACGGCGTGGTCAAATTCGCGGAGGTCAAGCCCTGTGAGCTTGCGTATTTTTTCAAGGCGGTAAACGAGGGTATTTCTGTGTACGAAGAGCTTTCTCGAGGTCTCGGAGACGTTGAGGTTGTTTTCAAAGAAGCTCTGCACGGTCATGAGCGTCTCGCGGTCGAGCGACTCGAGCGACCCCTTCTTGAACACCTCCTGGAGGAATATCTCGCAGAGGGTGGTCGGGAGCTGATAGATAAGTCTGCCGATGCCGAGGTTCTCATAGGACATTACCGGCTTCTCTATATCAAAGACCTTTCCGACCTCGAGGGCTATTCTGACTTCTTTATATGCTTTCGCGAGGTCCTTGAGGTTCGTGACGACGGAGGAGATACCGATGACGACCTTTGCCGAGTAATCGTTCGCTATGGTCTCGACAAGCTCGTTTGCAATGCGCTCGAGCTCCTCGTTTTCAATCTCGGGGTCAATCTCCTTGACTATAACTATGTCCTGCTCGCTGATATTTATGACATATGTGCGGGATTTATCCGTGACTATGTTCTGTACTATCTCGTAGGGGGCGGTCTCCGTCGGCGTCTGGAACTTCACGACGAATACAACCCGGGGTTCGTCATTTACGAAATGGAGCTCGTTTGACTTGATGTATATATCGCTCGGGAGTATGTTATCAAGGATTATATTCTTTATGAAAGAATCCTTATCATACTTCTCGTCGTAGAGGTTCTTTATGTTGCCGAGAGATATCGAGAGAAGGCTCGACATATTCTGCGCATACTCGTCCGTTCCCTGAACGAAGACTATCATATCGGTCTTTGTCTGCGTTGCTATGAACCGATAGGTGTAGTCGTCGTAGCAGATAAACTCGGAGGAGTAGGCAATCTCTTCTCTTATCCGCTGTCTTGACTCGCCGATTTTTGAAAGCTCGCTGCAGGCTATGACTATTCCGTTTTCGTCGATAACGCCGATTGTGCGCCCGACAACATCCTTCATCTGGTGAATGACCGTTTGGAAGAGACGGTTTGACATTGTTTTTACCCCTTCTTTCTATTGCTTTGCGGCTCCGAACGACGGACAAGCCCGCGACGGGAAGAACCCGGTGCGGGGAAATTATGACCGGCGGGGGGTCCGCTGTTTGTCTATACTGCAATACATTCTACCGCATTTTTTGTTGTTTTTCAATAGTAATTTTGAAAAAATTTATTTTTTTCATAAAAAAACCGGCGAAAATTTGTATATTACTTCCAAGTTAATTATATATAAGTGTCGGTATTAAAGCTCAAAAGTGTATGAAATCGCCGAGAGAATATAGTCCGGCGCGGTCTCACAGCGGAGTATGCGCGGACCGAGATTGACGGGGGTAAATCCGGCGGTCTGCGCCGCCTCTGCCTCATCTTGTGAGAACCCGCCCTCGGAGCCCACGACAACCGCGAGCCGCCGGGGCACATTCTCCCGCATGCCCTCGAGCACAGAACGGAGCGACAGAGTGCCGGACCCCTCGTAGGCAAAGAGCGCCGCGTCAAAGTCACAGCGCCGGGCGAGAACTTCACGGAAGCGCAGGGTGGGCAGCACCTCGGGGATTCTCCCCCTGCCGCACTGCTTTGCCGCCTCTTTTGCTATTCTCGTGAGACGGGTCAGCCGCCGCTCATCCTTCTCTGCCGACGGGCGCTTTATGCACCTCGAGGACTCAAAGGGAATTATTTTCGCGGCGCCGAGCTCCACAGCCTTCTGTATGACGGTCTCGAGCTTGTCCCCCTTCGGGTAAGCCATAAAGAGGGTTATCTCTGCCGGCGGCTCGCTCTCCGACGGGTGGGTGGCGAGTATCTCAGCGGTACATTCATCGTCTCTTATTCTTGTGAGGCGGCAGGAGTAGTCGGTTCCGTGCCCGTCACAGAGGGTGACGGCGTCTCCCTCCGCCATTCTGAGCGAGCGGGCGATGTGATAGGCGTCCTCGCCGCGTATCGCGGCGGTATTTTCTCCACGGTCTATGTCCTCGGGGGATATGAAGAAACGCGCCATATTACGCCCCCTCTCTGCCGGTGCGGCGGAGGAGCAGACCGACCCACTCGTTCTCACATTCCCGCCGCTCGACCGTCCAGCCGCACTCCGCGGCTTTTTTTATTACATCGTCGGCTCTCGGCGCGACTATTCCGGAGAGAATGAGCGGCGCGTCCTCGGTGAGGCAGGAGGCAATATCGGGTAACATTCTGATAATTATATCCGCAACTATATTTGCGGTGCAGACGGTATATTTCCCGCCCGACGTGTCGACCCCGCGGAGAAGGTCGGAGACCCCGCAGCTTATTCTGTCGGAGAGCCCCTCGCGCGCGGCGTTCTCTCCGGCTACCCTGACGGCGACGGGGTCGATGTCACAGGCAAAGGAGGAGCGCGCGCCGAGCTTCACCCCGACAATCGAGAGTATGCCGGAGCCCGTCCCGATGTCGAGCATGCGGTCCCCGCAGTGAACAGTATCTTGAAGAAGACGGATACAGAGCCTCGTTGTCTCGTGGTCCCCGGTGCCGAATGCCATGCCGGGGTCCATTCCGACGGTTATCTCGTCCGGCGCGGGCTTGTAGTCCTCCCACGCGGGGACTATCGTGACCCTGCCGATGTGAACCGGGTGGTAGTATTTCTTCCATGAGTCAGCCCAGTCCTCCTCGTCGAGCCCGGAGCACTCCACCGCGGCGGATATTCCCGCGGCGGCGAGCCCGTCGCGTATAGCGCCGAGCGCCTCTGCCGGGTGTCTCTCCTCCGGGATAAAGACCGAGACCCGGACCTTCGTTCTGTCGGCTTCGAGTATTCTGTCGTCGACGAGCTCGCCGTACATTCCGTTAAGCGAGAAGTCGGAGTAATCTTCTATCATAAGACCGTTGTCGGTCATGCTCATGACGGCGCATATGCCGTCGAGGTCGGCGGTATTTCCGGTCGCGGTTATTTTCGTCCATTCAGCCATTTTACGGGGGCTTCCTCTCTTGTTTTTTCTATGTCGCGGGCTATCTGAGCGTAGAGCGCATCCGGGGTCTCAAAGGTTATCTCGGGGCGGAGGTATCCGGTAAGATAAATTATCACCCGTTTTCCGTAGAGGTCTCCGGTTGCTTCATCTATTATGTGCGTCTCGCAGTGCATCGGGCGCGCGCCAAAGGTCGGGCATTCTCCGATATTCGTGATCGACAGGGTGCGCACGCCGTCTATCTCACAGACCGAGGAGTAGACGCCCCGGGGCGGGGAGAAGAGCACAGGGTCTATCGGGGTATTCAGGGTCGGGAGGGCGTGCTCCGTCCCTATTCTCATGCCGTGCTCCGTCGTCCCGATTATGTGGTAGGGCAGGGCGAGGAGCCGCCACGCCGTGCGGAGGTCCCCTCCGGATATGAGTTCCTTTATTCTTGTGGTCGACACCGGCTCACCCCCGTCTGTCACCTCCGGCATTACCTTGAGCGGCACGCCGTATTCCGAGAGCGCGGAGGAGAGCATCGCCGGGTCGCCGGCAGCCCCCCGCCCGAAGCGGAAGTTGTAGCCGCAGATACATGCGGCGGGGGAGACATATTCACACAGCGCGCGGACAAAATCCCCGGGCGCCATGTCGCGCACCGCGGAAAAGTCGACCATAAGGCAGACCTCCGCCCCCGCCTCGGAAAGGAGGCGCAGCCGCTCCTCTTCCGTATAGAGTCTCCCGCCGCTCTTGACACCGGACGAGAGAGGGAAAGTAAGCACGGCACATCGCGCTCCGTTCACCCGCCCCGCGGCGGATATCAGTTCTCTGTGTGCCATGTGCACTCCGTCGAAAAATCCGAGCGCGACGGCGAGGCGCCCGGCGTGGAGCCTGTCCCGCCCGTCAAGTCTTATATTGAAGATTTCCGTACTGTCCGCCTCCCTCCGGCATTTGTTTTTACATACAGAGTAATTATATCACTTCTCACGGGATTTGTAAACTCTTTTTGACCGGGATAATGCAATATGCTTTTTCTTTTCCATTTTTTCGATAACGCCATTGCCTGACTGCGCATTTTTACTGTCAAGACCGGGCGATTGTCAATAGGACCGGGCGGTTAATCGCCCAAAACACTACGGAAATTGGGCGATTGCTCCGGGCTTTGGGCAAATACGGCTGCGCTTTGCGCTGTTTATCCGATACTTTGGGGGCGGATATAGTCCGCATTGCGGGGGCAGATATAAGTTGCACTGCCGGCGTCGCTTTTTGCGGCGCTTTCTTTGCCGTGCCCTTTTCGGAGGCGTTTTTTGCCGTGGCATTTTCCGGCGGAGCCTTTTTTTCTTTCGCACTTTTTTGTTGCGCCTTTTCCGACTGACTGTCGGAATACGGGGGGAGAGCCCGCCGACGGCGAAAACGGGGTGCGGCAGACCGCCGCAGGGAGATATATGTAGAAAATCGTCGCCCTGTTTTGTGCCTTTTTCACAAGGGGAAAATCCGGCGGCGGAAAGTCTGCCGTAAAATATCGGCGAGGGGGTAGCGGAAAAAGAAAAAGTCAACAATTTTCCCGCTTGAAAACGGGCAAAAACCGACAATCACGCACCGACGCCGAAAAAATTAAAAACACTATATATTGAGATTTGGTATTGACAACGCAACAATATATGGTGTATAATACGCTTACATCGCCGGATGACGGGGCGCGCACAGGTTGCGGTTGCTCTGCCGCCGGCAAAGATATTCAAAAGGGGTATGCCTGCACTT
>CALDMI010000023.1 GCA_937914815.1 uncultured Clostridia bacterium | reverse complement strand
TTTCGGAGGAAAACAAAAATGGCAGTAAAAGTTGCTATTAACGGATTCGGCCGTATCGGTCGCCTTGCATTCAGACAGATGTTCGGCGCAAAGGGCTACACGGTTGTGGCTATCAACGATCTGACGAGCCCGAAGATGCTCGCTCATCTTCTCAAGTACGATTCCGCACAGGGCAGATATGACCACGAGATATCCGCGTCCGACGAGGACGGCACAATAACCGTAGACGGCAAGACCATAAAGATCTATGCCGAGAAGGACGCCGCAAATTGCCCGTGGAAGAAGCTCCATGTTGATGTCGTTCTTGAGTGCACCGGCTTCTATACCTCGAAGGAGAAGTCCATGGCTCACATCAAGGCTGGCGCAAAGAAGGTTGTTATCTCCGCTCCGGCAGGAAACGACCTCAAGACCATAGTTTACAATGTAAACCATGACACCCTTACCGCGGACGACCAGATAATCTCCGCCGCATCCTGCACGACAAACTGCCTTGCTCCTATGGCAAAGGCTCTTAACGATGCATATCCCATCCAGTCCGGTATCATGACCACCGTTCATGCCTACACCGGCGACCAGATGATTCTTGACGGTCCCCACAGAAAGGGTGACCTCCGCCGCGCCCGCGCAGGTGCCGTGAACATCGTTCCGAACTCCACCGGCGCCGCAAAGGCAATAGGACTTGTTATCCCCGAGCTCAATAAGAAGCTCATCGGCTCCGCTCAGAGAGTTCCCGTATGCACCGGCTCGACCACCATTCTTGTCGCGGTAGTAAAGGGCAAGGACATCACTCCCGAGTCGATAAATGCCGCAATGAAGGCACAGTCCTCCGAGTCCTTCGGTTATAACACCGATCCTATCGTCTCCTCCGACGTTATCGGAATGAGATACGGCTCTCTCTTCGACGCTACCCAAACCATGGTAACGAAGATAGACGACGATACCTATCAGGTACAGGTTGTTTCTTGGTACGACAACGAGAACTCCTATACCTCCCAGATGGTCAGAACCATCAAGTATTTCGCAGAGCTGAAGTAATTTCGATTCCGCAAATTCGCGGAGACGGATTGATTTTTTGTCTGCAAAATGGGGCTGTGCCGCTCTCCGGCACAGCCCTGTGTTTTTATTGCCTTATTGTATCGCTTGTTCCGCCTGACATTAAGGAGGTGTTTTTCGTGTACACAGTCAAAATAATGAATGAATATCTTCACGGACCGATATGGATTTACAATCCGGACGGAGTTGCCGTGTTGAGATATCCCATCATAAGTGACGACCCCGTGCTTTGTGAATTGAACAGACAGGCAATGGAGATGTTTTCAGGCTATTATGAGTTTGACTCCCACGGTCAGCCATGCTGGTTCAATCATGATCTGGAAAGGAAAGAGCGCGACACCATGCTTATACTCATTCGGAAAATCCGCGCGCGGCTTGATGAGATAAACGACGGCTCGTTTGTTGTCGAGGATCTCGAAACCGCCCGCTTAAATAGCCTGTGACTTAATGTCAGACCGATATTTCCGGGAGGTAATAGAAAATGAGCGAAAAAGTGTTTTGCGAAAAATGCGGTGCAGAAATGCAACCGATTGACCCCGCAAAGCCTATCGGCATGATCTGCCCGAAGTGCGGGTGGGGGTGGGCGACCTCGTACATCGACCCGATTGCGGAGGACGCCACCGATTACACGGTTACCCTGCTCGACGGGAACGCAGTATCGGGTAATGCCGTCAAGGTCGTTGCCGAAATCGCGGGAGTAAATTACCTGCAAGGGAAGAAGATGATCGAAAACGCGCCGTCTGTCGTGTTCGTCGGGAGAGCCGTGGCTGTCAGGAGCGCCCTGACAGAACTGACCGCGGCTTCAATCGGGTACAAGGTGGAACCGCCGTTTCCTTATCACCTTGACAAGAGCGATGGCTGAAAAAGCCGATTGCTTTGACCACTTATAGTCAATAACCAAAACAACGCGGCTGTCCGGTTTTCCGGGCAGCCGCACTTTTTTATTTTTGCAAATTTGATTTATCCTGCCGTAAGTCTGTGATTTGCCCTAACCTCAGCTTTTCGCCCCGGCAATATAATTTGCGAGTGCGAGAATTGCCGCATACGCGGGCTCTTCCGCAATGCCCCCGGCATACCCGCCGAGAGAGTAGGCGCCCGTGTACCGCACGCCGTCCTGCCGCACCGCCGTTATCGTCAGTTTCCCACCGGCAGAGGCGAGAGGGACGCGGAGCGTTATCCGCTGTTCCGAACCGGTAAGGTTAAAGACCTCGTTCATAGTCTTTCCGGTCTCCGTGTCGGTGTAGCTTATCGTCACGCTGCCCGTGAACGGCGAGCGCAGGGTGAAGATAAATTCCGGAACCCCGGAGAGGTCAAGATGCCCTTCCGAGAACACCGTGCGTATTCCGGATACCGT
>CALDMI010000022.1 GCA_937914815.1 uncultured Clostridia bacterium | reverse complement strand
CGGATGCCGCTGGTGGCCTTCAACGTGAATCTGGACACGGACAACGTGGAGATCCTCGAGGCGCGGCGCGTCTACCGCGAGCTCTATGACAGATATGCCGACGAGATACGCCCGGAGGCACAGAAGGTGCGCGAGGCGGGCGGTCTCTTCATACTCGGCACAGAGAGACACGAGAGCCGCAGAATAGACAACCAGCTGAGAGGACGAAGCGGCAGACAGGGCGACCCCGGAGAGTCAAAGTTCTTCCTCTCCATGCAGGACGACCTCGTAAGGCTGTTCGGCGGGGACAGAATACTCGCCCTCGCAAACTCTCTCGGCATCGACGAAACCACGCCTATCGAAATGAAGATGATATCCTCCGCCGTCGAGCGCGCGCAGAAGCGCATAGAGGAAAACAACTTCGAGCGCAGAAAGAGCGTGCTCACCTACGACGACGTAATGAATCAGCAGAGAACGGTCATATACAAGCAAAGAAGCGAGGTCCTGCTGAACGACAATATACAGGAGACCATTCTCGGAATGATACATTCCGCGATAGAAGAAAACTTTAATAAGTGCTTCCCCGCAGACGACCCCGAGGGCTGGAAGGTCGAGGAGTTCACCGCGCACTTTGGCGGTGCTCTCGATGTAAAATCTCTTCTTCCCGATGCCGGAGGTCGGCACGCGGATATGGAAAGCATAAAGCAGGCACTGATACAGCAGGCTCTCGACAACTACGCGACAAAGGACACGGCGTTTGCCGAGATTGCCAAGAAGGTGCCGATCTCAAAGGACGCGATGCGCGAGGTCGAAAAGCAGATACTCCTTCGCAATGTCGACCGCAACTGGATGGATCACCTCGACGCTATGGATGAGCTCCGCGAATATATCGGGCTCAACTCCTATGCACAGCGCGACCCGGTCGCGATGTACCGTATCGAATCTGCCGACATGTTTGACGACATGATAGAGACCATAAAGGACTCCACCGTCCGTGATATTCTCTGCTATCGCCCGCAGGTCACGATAGGCAGGCGTCACCAGGTCGGGCGGGAGATACAGTCTCCTCCTCCGTCGGGCGGAAATGTGCCCAAGAGAAACACGGCGAAAAAGCCGGGGCGCAACGATCCCTGCCCCTGCGGAAGCGGCAAGAAGTACAAAAACTGCTGCGGCAGGGCGGCAAACGGTCTTGAGTCTCTCGGAGGCTCGAAATAATGGGCTTCGGTATTCTCTTTATCGGTTACTTCTTCTTTATAAATCTGACCTACTATGCCTATACGGACATAATAGGCGGGCTGATAATGCTGCTCGCGCTCTATAAGCTCCGGGGGCTGAACCGCCCGATGAGAGCGGCGTTTTACCTCTCGCTCCCTTTCTGTATCATCGCGTTTTTCGAGCTCATAATGTCGGTGCTCCCCCTCATTGTTCCCTCGCTCTCCGGGATTGTGCAAAATCCGGTGTGCGGCGCGGTACGGTATGCCTTTGTCGGGGCTCTGACATATCTCATGCTCCGGGGTCTCGGCTCTGTTTCCTCGGAGGTCGGGCTCGCGCCTCTTGCGGCGCGGTGCCGTGTAACCCGGGTATTTCCTCCGGTGGTTTACGGCGCGGCGATAATCTGCGAGATACCCGCGTTCTTCGGCGCTATGCCGCAGGTGGCGCAGAAGATAGTTACGCTTGTAATCCTCTGTCTTATCGCCATTATAGTGTTTCTGAACCTCGTGACAATCTACTCCTGCTACATGCGTATATGCATGCCGGGGGACGAGGACGCGGAGGCACGGCGCGCGCCCGGAAGGTTTGAGAGGCGGCAGACCGAGCGGAGCCGCGAATATGCGGAATACAAGCTGAAGCGGGCGAAGCCGCGGCTCGAAAGTCAGCCGCCGCGATATACCCACGGTGAGGAAGAAAACAAAGGCGACGCAAAAAACAGAGAAAATGAAAAATGATATAATAAAAAAAGGCAGAATGACCATTGCCTTCGGCTGGATAATTCTTGCCCTGATAACACTCTTTAATCCGGATGTGTCGGTATTCGACCCTCTGCCGGATTTCATAGGTCTTATAATACTTGCAAAATTCTTTGAGCGTGCGGCGGACGCCGTTCCGTATTTTGAGGAGGCGCGCCGCTCGCTCACCCGGCTCGCGCTCGTGAATCTTCTGAAAATCTTTGCGGTATTTCTCATGATTGCCGTCCGCTCAAAGAACGCGGCGGACAGAGATGTAATTGCGCTCTGCTCCTTTACATTCGCGGTGGCGGAGGCGATATTCGCCGTAAAGGCAATAAACGACTCATTCACCGCGCTCTTCTACCTCGGGCAAAGGACGGGCGCCGCGGCGCTGATTGAGCCGCGGGGAAGGCTCGCGATACCGCCGTCTCTTGTCGAGATGCTGTCGGTCATATTTGTGATAACAAAATCCGTGCTCTATGCCCTGCCCGACCTTTTGCGGCTGACGCGCGGGACGGACGGTACGGAGAGCGGAGACCCCGCGGCACTCTACCCCACTGCCGTAATAATATGCACCGCCATTGTGGCTGTTCTCGGTATTCTCTGGCTTATCGCCGTGATACACTACGCGGCGGCAGTGCGGAGCGAGGGAAAATATGAGGGCGCCGTCCGCCAGATATCACGCTATCCGGAATGTGACCTCAACGCGGCATACACAAAGCGATATATAAAGAAGCGAATGACCGCCTTTACTCTCGGGGCTCTTCTCTCGATAGAGATAGCCTTTTCGGACATGAAAAATATAAATCTCCTGCCGCACTTTGTATCTCTTATGATATTTACGCTCGCCTTTTTCAGAATGTGCGGGCTGTGCCGGGGCGCCAAGGGCGCCGCGGCGCTCGGTTGCGCGGCGGCGGGTGTTTCGGTTGTTTCCTATGTTCTCCGTTTCCGGTTTCTTGACAGCTACTCATACTCAATGGTAGCCGACAGCACGGACGCCGCCGCGATGTGCCTGGCGGCGAGGATCTCCCTCGTCATTGAGTTCGCGGTGACAGTGGTGTTCCTTATTTTCGCCGTGCGGGCGTTTTCGTCTCTTGTGCGGCGGCATACCGGCATACCTCCGGAGTCGGAGCGGTATAATGAGCGGGACGCGGAATATCACCGCTCGCTCTCTTTGCGGTGCGCGGCGACATTCGGACTCTACGGCATAATGCGGCTCTGCGAGGTTCTTGACTTCTTCATGCGGACAACCGTCCGCGAGGTGAGCGACACGGGGCTCCTCACAGTATCAAATCCCGCGCCGTGGTTTACGGTTATTGTATCCGCTATATCGGCGCTGTTTATCCTTGTCGCCATTTTCACATTCATGAAAATCTCGGACGAGGCGGACATAAAGTATACGGTCTGAATATTATGATACAGTCGGCTGTCTGCCGTTTGCGGGCGCCGACTGTTCTTTATGAAAGCCGCCGACAACAAGAAGATTGCTGTCCGCGAGGTTCTCAAGGAAGCGGCGGCACCGCTTTTC
Source organism: uncultured Clostridia bacterium (assembly GCA_937914815.1). Classification (GTDB taxonomy): domain Bacteria; phylum Bacillota; class Clostridia; order Oscillospirales; family CAG-272; genus UBA1740. Next base: position 16,347 of record CALDMI010000022.1, on the reverse strand, counting down.
AAGCACCCTCGGCGTCACATCCTGCGAAAACAGGTCCTTTGCAAATACTCCTGAAAGCCCGCCGACAAGAAATGCGGTTATATCCTGAGGATTTGCCGCGAGGGTGTAAACCTCGCCGAGACACTCGACAAGCTCGTTTACCGAGCGCTCAACACACTTTCTCACTATCGTTAAAATCGCCATATTCTCTCCGTATATCATGGAGCGGATAATTTCTTTCTGCTCATAGCAGTTTGTATATGCAGACATTATCACCTTTTCAAGGCAACCCACCGGGTCACGGCGAAACGCCTCATGTCTGTCCTCGCCTATGCTCTTATCCGCGACATCGGCAGCCATGACCTGTATGCAGTCGTCAAGGAGCATATATTTATCCTGATAGTATTTATAAAAGGTCATTTTGTTTATTGTCGCCGTCCTGCATATTTCGGTGACGGTTATTTTATCAAACGCATTATCGCGCAGGAGCAGTACAAGCGCGGAACGCAGATCCCGCTTACTCCTCGTTATGCGCGCGTCTTCTTTCTTTGGCATATCATATCTCCGTTTTTATTGTTTTTATTTTATCTTAACACATAACAGTAAAAAAGTCAATAAGTATACCGATGTATTATTAATTTTCAAAATAAGATCATCTTTAGATTAAGATTTGCAAAATATTATACTTATCATACATTAATTGTATTACCACAACAGGATTAAAATGTGGTATAATGTTCTCGTACAGAGGAACGGATAACCCATACCCGTGTACAAAAAAATCTATAAAGGAGAACTATCATGAAAAAGCTTACAAAGGTACTCGCACTCGTGCTTGTGCTCGCTACTCTCGCATTTACGCTCGTTTCCTGCTCGACTTACAGCAATGTAAAGAAGGCTTTTGAAAAGGAAGGCTATACCGAGAGCACGACGCTTGAGGACGCTACCAAGAAGTACAAGGAAGAGGCTGAGAAGGACAATCTCGCCGTTACTCTCCACGCTTTCACAAAGAAGAGCGGACTTTCTTCCGATATCGTTCTTGTATACGAGTTCAACGCTACCGATGACCTGAAGAAGGCTTTCGACGAGAGCGAGACCATAAAGGGCTTCGTCAAGGATGTCACCAGCAACGAAGATGTAAATGCTGTTTATGACGCGCTTGTTGAGGCAGGTTATGTAAATGGCAACTGCTTCGTCTTCTCTCTCAACCCGCTCAACATGAACGAGGTTACCAACATAGTTAAGAAGGCATAAGCTACTTAACCTATACGAAAAGCCGACCGTTTTGCGGTCGGCTTTTTACTTTGTCTTTTTCCGAAGTGTTCTTTTTCGGAGTGCAGACGGTGCGGTTACACCGGATGTGTCTCATGTGTACCCGCGGTCACAAAAATCAAAGGCTGTACTTTTTGCGGTACTCTTCAAATCTCTCCTTGAAGTGGTCTCCGCCGCGCTTTACCGAATCGAGGTACTCGTGCATATTAAGCGACGAGAACTCCGATATTTCTATAACGCACCCGGCGATATTCGAGCAATGGTCTGCCACTCTCTCATAGTTTGTCAGCATATCCGAGAGAACAAATCCGTGCTCTATCGTACATTCGGATTTCTGGAGGCGGAGGACATGATTTAACTTTATCCTGTCGCGCAGCTCGTCGACAACCTCCTCAAGCGGCTCTACATATCCGGCAAGTCTCACATCGTTATCGGTGAATGAGCGGATAGCCATATCGAGTATCTCGGCGACAGCCGCCTGAATAACCGTCATCTCGCGGTCTGCATCTCCCGAGAAGGTTATCTTCTTCTCGCGCATTTCCTCCGCGGACTCTACGATATTGACCGAATGGTCTGATATACGCTCGAGGTCCCCTATTATATGCAGGAGCTTTGTTATCTGGCGGTGGTCTGCCTCATCGACGCTACAGCTCGAGAGCTTTACAAGATAGGTTCCGAGGTTATCCTCGTAGATATCGGCGCGCTCCTCAAGGTCGCGGACCTCGTCCGCCGACTTTGTATCATAGGAATTGAACACCGACATTGCCTTTGTCATTGCGGCATATGCGGTCTTTGCCATATCGACGGTTACATCTGTCGCGCGCTGTACCGCGAGGGTCGGAGTATTGAAAAGGCGCTCGTCAAGAAGATTGACATTCTCGGTTGTGCCCTTATCCTTATCCGGGACGCTCAGCGTCGCGAGCTTCACAAGAAGCTTTGATATCAGGGCGCCTATTCCTATCTGGACTATCTTGAACGCGGTGTGCACGGCGGCGACGCCCCACGAGCTTATCGCCCCGTCAAGGAACGGGATATCAACAATCGCGGTCACAAGGCAATACAGGGCAAGACATATTGATGAACAGATAATATTGAAATACAAGTGGATAAGCGCGGCGCGCTTACCGTTTTTATTCGCTCCTATCGAGGATAGAATAGCCGTTATACAGGTTCCTATATTCTGACCGAGTATAATCGGGACAGCGAGATTATAGGTTATGACGCCGGTTGTACAGAGCGACTGCAATATACCGACGGAGGCAGCAGACGACTGCACCACCGCGGTTATGAGAGTGCCGGCGAGGATGCCGAACAGAGGATTTCTGAAAAGGGTCATCATCTCGGCAAAGCTCTCGTTCTCGGCGAGACCGCCGACCGCGCCGCTCATCATATCCATGCCGCACATAAGGACGGCGAAGCCTATAAGTATTGCGGCGATATCGCGCTTTTTACCGCGCTTTATGAACATCAGGATACCGACGCCGACAATCGCCAGGATCGGCACCCACGACCCGGGTTTCAGCCACTGGACAGCCGAGGATATTTCCGCCCCCTCGCCGAGGGAGGACAGCGCCGTCAGCCAATATGTGACGGTGGCGCCGACATTCGCGCCTATTATCACGCCGACAGACTGGGCAAGAGTCATCGTCCCGGAGTTCACAAATCCGACCACCATAACGGTGGTGGCGGACGAGGACTGGACAACCGCGGTGACGGCGAGACCGAGAAAGAAGCCACGCACGGGGCTCGATGTCATTTTGTCGAGGAATGATTTGAGCTTCGTACCTGCGCTTTTCTTCAGTCCGTCGCTCATCACCTGCATACCGTAGAGGAAGAGCGCGAGACCGCACAAAAGGCTCAACGCATCAAAAACAGTGAACATATAGAGTTATTTTTCCTATTCTTTGCTTATCGTGCGGAGCCGTCAGCCGTCCGCGAGTTTTTTTCTTCCCTCCTCCGCAAGGCGCGGAAGAGCCTCCCTGCCGTCCGGCGGCGGGTTTCCCTCTCTTACTCCGTCAAAGGCGGAGATGATCTCACGGACGGTGCCGTCCACGGTAACATTCCGGACGAAGAAGTCAATGCATCCGCCGAAATCACCCGAGAGCGCCGCGTAATCCTCGGCGTTACGGTTTGTCCGGTAGATATAGTCGTTTTTCTTCCGCTCGTCGGGCTCGCCGGTCATGAGGCGCTCCGCAAGGCGGGCTTCAAGGGTATCAAGGAAGTCATAGATATAGACTACCACGGGTGTAAAATCCCGTTTTTTTGATTTTAAGGAGAGTATGCCGTTTTTATCAAGTATCAGAAAGGGGTATTTTCCGCTCTCAAATATGCGGTCAAGCTCTGCCTGTTGTGTACCGTAGCGATAACCGGCATATTCCATATGTTCGAGCATGCCGCCCGATGCGACTATCTTCATAAACTCGCTGTCGTCTATATGGATATATCCGTCGTCCGCACTGTCAACCCTCGGGGGGCGGGTCCGCGTCGAGCGGACGTAGGAAAACCTGCTGTCTGACGCGAATATCGCATCCATGACTGTTGTCTTCCCGACCGCGGACGGACCCGCTATGACAAGGGCGTATCTGTCCCCCGTCATCTCTTCGGTACGAGCTTCTCGGCGCCGCCCATATAGGGACGGAGAACCTCGGGGATTTTCACCGTGCCGTCGGCACAGAGATTGTTTTCAAGGAACGCGATAAGCATACGCGGAGGCGCGACAACGGTATTGTTCAGGGTATGTGCAAGGTAGTTCTTGCCGTCCTCGCCCTTTATGCGTATTTTCAGGCGGCGCGCCTGCGCATCTCCGAGATTGGAGCAGGAGCCGACCTCAAAGTACTTTTTCTGTCTCGGCGACCATGCCTCAACATCAAGCGAGCGCACCTTAAGGTCCGCGAGGTCTCCGGAACAGCACTCAAGCGTGCGGACCGGAATATCCATAGAGCGGAAGAGGTCAACGGTATTCTGCCAGAGTTTATCAAACCACATCTTTGAATCCTCGGGCTTACATACCACTATCATCTCCTGCTTCTCAAACTGGTGGATACGATAGACGCCGCGCTCCTCAAGTCCGTGCGCGCCCTTTTCCTTTCTGAAACAGGGCGAATAGGAGGTGAGGGTCTGCGGGAGCTTCGACTCCGGGATTATCTGGTCTATGAATTTACCTATCATGGAGTGCTCGGAGGTTCCTATAAGATAGAGGTCCTCGCCCTCGATCTTATACATCATGGCGTCCATCTCCGCGAAGGACATAACGCCGGTTACGACGCCGGACCTTATCATAAAGGGCGGCACGCAGTAGGTAAATCCGCGGTTTATCATAAAGTCGCGGGCGTAGGAGATCACGGCGGAGTGCAGGCGGGCTATATCGCCCATGAGGTAATAGAAGCCGTTTCCGGCAACGCGGCGCGCGCTGTCAAGGTCTATTCCGTCGAAGGACTCCATTATATCGGTATGATACGGTATCTCAAAGTCAGGAACCACGGGCTCACCAAACCGCTCACGCTCCACATTCTCGGAGTCGTCCTTTCCTATCGGAACGGTGGGGTCGATTATATTCGGAATGACCATCATTATCTTTGTTACGCGCTCGCTGAGTTCCGCTTCCTTTGCTTCGCATGCGGCGAGCTCTGCCGCCTCGCGCGCGACCTCTGCCTTTGCAGCCTCTGCCTCCTCGAGCTTCTTCTGCGCCATGAGGGCACCTATGCTCTTTGATATACGGTTGCGGTCTGCGCGGAGCTCGTCCGCGCGGCGCTTGTTCTGTCGGAGCTCCTCATCGAGGGCTATGACCTCGTCGACAAGCGGTAGCTTCTGCTCCTGAAACTTGTTTCTGATGTTCTGCTTTACAACATCCGGGTTTTCACGAAGGAATTTAATGTCTATCATACCTTTTCTCCATATATAAGTATTCTTTTTTAGATATTACTTAACGACGATATTGATTATCTTTCCGGGGACGACGATTTCCTTTACCACCGTCTTGCCGTCGATTGCCTCTGCGACCTTCGGGTCGGAGCGGGCGGCGGCGAGCGCCGCGTCCTTAGCGACGTCTTTCGGCAGGTCGATGACGCTCTTTACCTTGCCGTTTATCTGTACGGGGACTTTGACGGTGTCGTCGACGGTCTTTGCCTCGTCAAATTCGGGCCATGTAGCAAGGGACACAAGCCCCACGCCGCCTATGCGCTCCCAGACCTCCTCCGCGATATGCGGAGCGAAGGGAGAGATAAGACGCGTGAACACCGAGAGGTCGCCTCTGTTCACCCGTCCCGCGGCGTACATCTCGTTTATGAGCGTCATCATCGCGGCTATTGCGGTATTGAATTTCATGGAGTCGATATCAAGGGTGACCTTCTTCACGGTCTTATGGACAAGGCGCTCAATCTCCGGGGTTGCGGGCTCGTCCGTCACCATATCGAGGAGCCCGAAGAAGCGCTCAAGGAACCGCTTACAGCCCTTTATAGACTGCGTATTCCAGGGGGCTGACTGCTCGAAATCTCCGATAAACATCTCATAGAGACGGAGGGTGTCTGCGCCGTAGTCGCGGACTATATCGTCGGGATTTACCACATTTCCGCGCGATTTTGACATCTTCTCGCCGTTCTCGCCGAGGATCATGCCGTGGCTCGTGCGTTTGAGATAGGGCTCTTTATACGGGAGTATATCTATATCGTAGAGGAACTTTGCCCAGAAGCGGGAGTAAAGCAGGTGGAGAGTCGTGTGCTCCATTCCGCCGTTATACCAGTCTACCGGCATCCAGTACCGGAGAGCCTCTGGCGAGGCGAGCTCTTTATCGTTATGCGGGTCGCAGTAGCGGAGGAAGTACCATGACGAGCCTGCCCACTGGGGCATTGTGTCGGTCTCGCGCTTTGCGTCAGCGCCGCACCTCGGGCACTTGCAATTCACCCAGTCGGTGATAAGCGACAGCGGCGACTCGCCCGAATCGGTAGGTTCGTATGACTCGACCTCCGGGAGGGTCAGCGGCAGCGCCGACTCCGGAAGTGGAACCCAACCGCAATGCGGGCAGTTTACCATAGGAATGGGCTCACCCCAATATCTCTGACGGGAGAACACCCAGTCGCGGAGCTTGAAGTTCGTTTTCGCCACTCCGACGCCGCGCTTTTCAAGGTAGGCTATCATCGCGCGCTTTGCGTCCTGAACCTCCATGCCGTCAAGGAAGCCGGAATTGACAAGCTTGCCTGTCGCGGTGTCGGTATACGCCGCCTCACTGACATTTCCCCCGGCGACAACCTCGACTATCGGGAGGTTAAATTTCTTGGCAAACGCCCAGTCGCGCTCGTCATGGGCGGGGACCGCCATTATCGCACCTGTGCCGTAGGCTGCGAGGACATAGTCGGAGACGAAAATCGGTATTTCCTTACCCGTCGCGGGGTTTATCGCCATTATACCCGAGATACGGACTCCGGTCTTTTCCTTTACGAGCTCTGTGCGCTCAAAGTCGGATTTTCTCGCCGCGGCGTCGCGGTATGCGGATATTTCTTCATAGTTTTCGATTTTGCTTTTATTGTTCTCTATAAAGGCGTGCTCGGGCGCTATTACCATATAGGTTGCGCCGAAGAGAGTGTCACATCTCGTTGTATAGACGCGGAGCCGCTCTCCCGCCGTGGTGTCGAAGTCTATCTCCGCGCCCTCGGACTTTCCTATCCAGTTCTTCTGCTGGGTCTTGACCTTTTCTATGTAATCAAGCCCGTCGAGGTCGGATATAAGCCTGTCGGCGTACTCGGTTATTTTCAGCATCCACTGGCTCTTCACCTTGCGGATTACCGGCGCGCCGCACCGCTCGCAGACGCCGTTCACGACCTCCTCATTCGCAAGGACGACCTTACACGAGGTGCAGAAGTTGACAGCCATCTCCTTTTTGTAGGCGAGACCGTGCTCATAGAGCTTTAAGAATATCCACTGCGTCCACTTATAGTAATCCGGGGATGTGGTATTTATCTCGCGCGACCAGTCAAAGGAGAGACCGAGCGAATGAAGCTGTGACTTGAAGCGGGCGACATTGCGCTCTGTCACTATCTTCGGGTGGATTTTATTCTTTATGGCGTAGTTCTCCGTCGGGAGTCCGAACGCATCCCAACCCATGGGAAAGAGGACATTGTAGCCCTGCATACGCTTTTTTCTCGAAACTATATCGAGCGCCGTATACGGTCTCGGATGTCCGACATGGAGCCCCTGTCCCGACGGGTACGGGAACTCGACGAGCGCGTAATACTTCGGGAGGGTGAAATCCTGCTTTGCCTCAAAGGCATGTGCCTCATCCCACCTTGCCTGCCATTTTGACTCAATGCTTTTGTAGTCGTAATTCATATTTTTATGTTCCTTTTTGAACTTGAATTGCTTACAATCTTATCGGTCGGTATGTAGGTTACTCGCCCGCTATACCGAGCTTTTTATCCACCTCGTCATAGAGGTCGGATATATCCACCGCATGCCCGTCCGGCAGGAGGCGGTCAAAATTATAGAACTCGCGCGACTGGCGGTCAAAGATATTGACGACGACATCTATATAGTCTACGAGAATCCATGACCTGCCGTCTCTGCCCTCTGTTCTGCTCTCGTTTATCCCAAAATTCTCGGATATTTTCTCCGTCAGCTCGTCGGAGAGCGCCAGAACATGTGTAGCCGAGCGGGCGGTCACATTGATGTAATAGTCGGTGACCGAGGACGCGCCCGTCACATCGAAGAGGGCGACATCCTGCGCCTTGTTCTCAATTAAAATCTTCACTGCCTCGCGCGCGAGGTCGAGCGACGACATGTGTTTTCCGTTTTCCATATTTATACCTCCAGGTAAATGGCAGGGTGACACCCTACTCTGTTTTTTCTCTGTTATATATTTCGGCAAATTCCGGTATCTCCGGGTTCAGAAGCCGTCTTTGCGGGTCGAATGTGCCGGAGACAAGAAGATAATCTCTCACGGCGCGCTCTGCCGCCGCGCGGCAGACGACATAATATGAGACGCCGGTGTCCGACATCGCGGGCTCACCCGGGATGGTGAGATAGACCGCCGCGGCGCTCTTTACCTTTCGGAAGTTCCGCGTCGCAAACGCAACGGTCTCTCCGAGCGGGATATTCGTTATCAGATGTTCTCTTGCTGTTCGCAGGAGCGACACAACCTCCGCAAGCGAGAGCGAGGTGAGCTTTTTTCTGAAAGCCTCCATAAAAAGCTTCTGCGCATCGAGGCGTCCTATATCTCCGTTTTTGTAACCTGTGCGATAGCGGATGAAGCGGGCGGCAGACTCGCCGTCAAGGTGATTTTCCCCCGCGCGGAGCGATATCCCCATATCAGCGGGTGCCGAATAATCCTCCGGGAGGGTCATATCAACGCCGCCGACGCTGTCGACTATATGAACGAAGCCCTCCGGCGTGAACGCCACATATCCGTCAAGTTCAGCGCCGAGGACAGACGACATCTCGCCCGTCAGGCGGGAGAGCGCCTCCTCTCTTCCGAGCCCGCGGGAGCGGGCGGAGGCGGTCAGCTGATTTATCTTATTCTGCGCCGTCCCGGCGGAGAGGTAGGTGTCGCGCGGGATCTGGACAACCGATATGCGGTTGCTCTCCCCCGAGTAACGGACCGCCATAATGACATCCGAATTATCCGCCGTGTCATCAAGCCCGATAAGGAGGACGAGCGGGTCGCCGCCCGGGATATATGCCCCGACGCGCTCTGCGGCGGTGGCGGCGCAGGACGGAAATGCGATATTTATTATCAGTACAGCGGCAAGTATCGCTATCAGCTTTTTCATAACAGATTACCCCGGCTTTTTTTCTTTTATTGTTTCAGAAAAGCCGGCAGATAAAACCTGTCAAATTCTTCATAGCGGTGTCGCGTTATGTCATGTGTTTTCTTCAAGTCTTATGCGGAGTGCGTCACGCATTGCGAGCATGCGGTCGTTTACCGTTATGCCGCGGCGGGAGAGGTTGTCCTCTGTCAGGAGGATTATCCGCATGAGCGTCTCGTCAAGCGCGCGCTCCGGCGGGTAGCCCGGCGTCGTCAGGCGCATGATAAGAAAATTTCTCATATCCGTGCAGGAGAGATAGACCCTCGTCTCCTCCACATAGTCGGACACGAATATTATTTTGTCAAAGGTGGACATCACCGCATCTCCCACCGTGTGCTTGAACACCGCGGAGAGAATATTGTCCGTCGCGAAAGCGGGAAAGTCACGCGCTATCACAAACGGCGCGGTGAAAGAATGAAAGACCGACGGGGTCGCATAGTCGTTCGCGGTGAAGCTCACGCCCGAGCGGCGCATTATATCTCTCTGCTCTGCCTCCGGCAGTTCCTTCGTCACATCGTGGAGGAGAGCCGCGGCAGATAACTCCGACGGGTCTGTCCACGGGAAGAACGGAGCCAACCGCCCGGTCATGCGCATGACGCCGAGGGTATGCGAATACCGCTTTTCACTCATGCGCAGGCTCACATCAGCCGAGAGAGCCGTAAGCTCGTTTTCGGAATATTTCATTTGTAAAGCCCCTGCTTATTGATATAATCGAGGACGCGCCCCGGAACAAGCCCGAGCGGCACATCTCCTCTTGAAATTGCGGCGCGTATATCGCTCGACGACAGATCTGTCGCCTCCCTGTCAAGGACGGTTATTTCGGCGCCGTATTTTTCGGTGTAAAGGCGTGTTTTTTCCTCCACCGCCTGTCGGAGTGCCTCGTCGTTTTCCCGGCGGGCAAGGCAGATATGCGAGAGGCGGAATATCACCTCCGGGCAATGCCAGCTCTCGAGAGTCAGGAACATATCAGTGCCTATCAGCATGAATATTCTTCCCACGCTCTCCTCTGACAGTTCGGTCAGCGTATCCGATGTATAGCTTTTTCCGCCGCGGGAGAGCTCCATATCCGAGACAGTGACGCCCGGTATGTCTCCGAATGCGAGGGTGCACATATGCAGCCGCTCTCCCGGTGTGACATCGGCGTCACACGCCTTATGCGGCGGAATACATGTCGGGATTATCAGCAGCCTGTCAAGCCGCATTTCGCGGATGAAGTCCTGCGCCGCGCCAACATGTCCAATATGCGGTGGGTCGAATGTCCCGCCGTAGATACCGAGGCGAGATGTGCTCACGGCAGCTCTATCCTCTTCTTGTTTTCCGACTCACGGTAGAGGACAAACCGGTTTCCGACGGTGCAGACCACATCCGCGCCGAGAGCCCCGGCTGTCTCCTCCGCCGCCTCACGCGCGGTATACCCGCTCGAGGGGAGGACGGTGACCTTTATAAGCTCGCGCGCCTCAAGCGCGTTTCCGAGCTGGGTGCATATCTCGTCTCCGACGCCGCCCTTACCTATCTGAAATATCGGGTCGATGCTCTGCGCCATCGAGCGCAGATACGCCCGCTGCTTACTGTTCAGCATGTTATTTTACTCCTCAAACAGCGCCGCAGAGAACTCGTCCGCGCGGAACGGCTTCATGTCCTCTATCTGCTCTCCGACCCCGACAAACTTAACCGGGACGCCGAGCTCGCGCTTTATAGATATTATTATACCGCCCTTTGCGGTTCCGTCAAGCTTTGTTAAGACGAGACCGGTTATATGCGCCGCGTCACGGAACTCCTTTGCCTGAATTACCGCGTTCTGCCCTGTTGTCGCGTCGAGGACAAGGAGCGTCTCACGCGAGGCGTCGGGAAGCTCTTTCGTTATTACGCGGTCTATCTTCGAGAGCTCATCCATAAGATTTTTCTTATTATGGAGTCTGCCCGCGGTATCGATTATCAGGACATCGGCGCGGCGGCTCTTTACGGCGTTTATAGCGTCGTAAACCACCGATGCGGGGTCTGCCCCGGCGTTCTGCCGTATCAGGTCGACGCCCGCGCGGGTGCACCAGACGGCGAGCTGCTCTGCCGCGGCGGCGCGGAAGGTATCGGCGGCGGCGACTACAACCTTTTTGCCCTGTCTTTTGAGCTCATAAGATATTTTACCTATCGATGTTGTCTTTCCGACGCCGTTGACGCCTATCACAAGTATGACGGACGGGGTGGTATCGAGGTGGAGCGACTCCTCCTCTCCTATCATGGAGCGGAGGATTGAGAGAAGCTCACGCTTTACATCGGCGGGGTCGGTTATCCGCTTTTCCTTTACAGTGTCGCGGAGGGTATCAAGTATCTCCTCGGTTGTCTCGACACCGAGGTCAGCCGAGATAAGAGCCTCCTCAAGCTCCTCAAACAGCTCCTCGTCGACCTTATGAAACGCCTTGAAGATACTGTCTATCTTGCCGACTATCGCATTTTTTGTCTTTATAAGTCCGTTTTTCAGTTTCTCAAAGAACCCCATCAAGAAGCTCCTCCTGTCTGCCTTCTATCTCATCGACATTGATTTCTATCGCCTGCGAGATACCGCGCTGTGGCATTGTTACGCCGTAGAGGCGGTCGCCTATTTCCATGGTACCTCTTCTGTGCGTTATGAGAATGAACTGCGTATTCTTATCAAAGTTTCTGACATACTCGCCGAAGCGGTAGACATTCACCTCATCGAGCGCCGCCTCTATCTCGTCGAGAATACAGAACGGCGTCGGGTTTACCTTCAGGATAGCGAACAGAAGCGCTATCGCGACGAAGGACTGCTCTCCTCCCGAGAGGAGCGACATGCTCTTTATAATCTTTCCGGGAGGCGCCGCCTTTATCTCTATTCCGGAGGTCAGGACATCCTCGGGCTCTGTCAGCGAGAGCTCTGCACTTCCTCCTCCGAAGAGCTCACGGAAGGTTATGCCGAAGTTCTTGTTTATAGCTTCAAACGCGGTGACGAAGCTTATGCGCATTTCGTCCTCGAGTCTCGCTATAATATCTATCAGTTCCTTATGCGAGTTTGTCAGGTCGGTGTACTGAGTATTGAGGTCGTCGTATCTTATCTTGACCTCGGCGTACTCCTCTATCGCCCCGGGGTTGTAGCCGCCGAGGGCGCGGAGCTTTCCACGGCAGGAGGTCTGTATCGCGGCTATCTCGTCGCGGTTTTCCTCGGTTACCGGGGGATACTGAAGCGCGACGGCGTCGTCATAGGTTATCTCATAGTCGTCCCAGAGCTGTGATGACAGCTTATCGCGGCGCTCTTCAAGCTGATTGAATTTATTCTCGGCTTTGAGGTTCGCCTCATACGATGCCTCGCGGCTCGACTGCTTTTCACGGAGGCGTATTCTTATATTGTTTATCTCGCGGTCGTACTCGTCGTTTCCGGATTCGACCTCCTTGCGCTCCGATGTCAGCTTATCAAGTTCTTCTTCGAGCTTCTTGTACTCCTCGTACCTTTCCTGCTTCGAGGAGTCAAGCCCCATGCGCTTATCCTCGAGCTCTTTTATTCTCGCGTTTTGCGCATCGCGCTCCTCGGAGAGCTCGTTAAGTCTTGCGTCTATCGTTCCTATCGTGCTCTCGACAAGCTCGACATCCTTTCTCGCCTCTGTCGCCTTTATGAAAATGTCGTTTGCAAGGTTGCCCATCTCGTCGCTCTTCTCGTCTATGACTCCCATTTCCTCGGAGCGGCGCTGCCTGTACGCTTTGAGGGCTTCTATTCTCTCGCAGTTCGCTTTATATTCCGCTGTGAGGGAGACTATCTCCTCGCCGGCGGCGGTGGACGAATTCGTGAGGTTATCGAAATCCGCGCGGAGCTTTTCGACTATATTGCGGTTCGCGCCGTAGCGGGCGTTTGCATTATCGAGGGCGGCAAACTGCGTGCGCGAGAGGGTCAGAAGTATATCCCTCTCCTCCTCTGCCGCGCGCATTGTATTCTGCGCCTCGGAGAGCTCGCCGTTTATTTCCACCAATGCGTCCTCGTTATCCTTTATGGTTTTCGAGAGCTTCTCTGCCTTCTCACCGAGCTCGGTTATCTGGCTCATGCGGGAGAGCATACCGCTGTCGCGCTTTGCACTACCTCCCGTGAAGGACGCGCCGACATTTATTATCTGCCCGTCAAGGGTGACGATACGGACGCGGTAACGCATTTTCTTTGCGGCGACGGTCGCATTATCTATGTTATCAAAGACCAGTGTACGGAGGAGCAGCCACTCCACGATAACGCGGAACTGCGGCTCTGAATCAACGAGGGTGTCAGCCCTGCCGACAAATCCGGGGAGTTTCTTTGCCTCTGCCATCTCCGGCGTCTCGGTCGTCGGGCGCATTTCGCTGAGAGGATAGAAGGTAGCGCGCCCGGCTCTGTCACGCTTCAAGAGGTTTATCGCCGCCTTTACCGTGCGCTCGTTATCCGCAACTATATTCTGGAGCGAGCTGCCGAGGGCGGTCTCTATCGCGGTTATGTAATCCTTATTGACATTGACAAGGGATGAGAGAGGACCGTATATTGTCCCGGCGCCGTCTATCCTCCCCGCCTGATACTCGCGCATTACATACTTGACGCTCTCCGCGTATCCCTCAAAGTGCTCTGCCATGCGGCGAAGGACCTCGGCACGCTGATTCAAGCTGTCGCGCTCAAGGATAAGGGCGTTCAGGTTATCGGTTATCTCGTTCTTTTCTTCGGTTAAGGAATCGATTTTTTCGGAGTTCTCGGAGACTATCTTTTCCTTTGCGGCTATCTTCTCCTTAAACTCGGAGGCGTTTTCCTCGCACCTGTCCGCCTCGGCTTTAAGCTCTCTTCCCTCCTCCTCGTACTTCTCTATCTCACTCTCGATGTCGTGAGACTTTGATGTATCCGACTGACTCGACGAACGGAGGACATCTATTCTGACCTTCAGGTCTGTGGCGGAGTTTTCCTCCACCGTCAGCTCGTCAAGAGTTTCCTCAAGGTCGTGCTTTGCCTTTGAAATCTCTCCGATGAGACGCTGCTGCTCCGCGAGGTATTCAAGACGCTTGTCAAGCAGCTCTTTCAGGGTTCTTCTGAACCCCTCCGCCTTTGTGTCGTATTCCGCGCGGGATTTTTTGAGACTCTCCTCCGAGCCGTCTATCTCGCGGATACGGTTTTTTGCCTCGTTTATTCTCTCAAGTGAGTGTGCAAAATCCGACTCCGCCGAGCGCATCTCGTTATCTATCTGGTGAAGTCTCTCGGTTGCGGAATTTATCTTATCATAGAGGTTTGCGGAAAGAAGCTTGTTCTCCTGCATTTTTGCATAGAGATTATCGTTCTGCGCGTCGAGGTCAGCTATCGCCTGCTCGACTATCTCGAGCTCACGCTGTGCGAGCTTACGCGCGTTGTCCGCCTTTTCTATATCCTCGTGTATCTTCTTTGTGTCATAGAGCCAGAGGGAGACATCTGCGCGCTTTTTTTCCTCGTAGATAGCGAGACCCTTTCTCGCGCGCTCCGCCTCTTTTTCAAGGGGTATGACGCGGGACTCAAGCTCTGTTAAAATATCCTTTACGCGGTCGATATTCAGCTGTGTATTCGCAAGCTTACGCTCGGTCTCCTCTTTGCGGTGACGGTACTTTGATATTCCCGCCGCCTCCTCAAAGATGTTACGCCGCTCGTCGCTCTTTTTCGATATAATCTCGGCTATCTTACCCTGACCGATTATCGAATATCCCTCACGACCGACACCGGTATTCATGAAGAGCTCGTATATATCGCGCAGTCGCTTCGGTTGGCGGTTTATGAGATATTCGCTCTCTCCCGTCCTGTAATAGCGGCGGGTGACCGTGACCTCGTCGAACTCGGAATCAAGGCGGTTCTCCGGGTCGGAGTTATCGAAAGTAACCGAGACCTCCGCAAAGCCCATGGGGCGGCGGGAATCGGTTCCTCCGAATATGACATCCTCCATTTTCGTACCGCGGAGATTACGGCTCGAGAGCTCGCCGAGAACCCAACGCATGGCGTCGGATATATTGGACTTACCGCTTCCGTTCGGTCCGACTATGACGGTTGCGCCGCGCTCAAAGGTCAGGACCGTGCGGTTCGGGAAGGATTTGAAGCCGTGAAGCTCAAGTGACTTCAGGTACATATTCTGTCTGTCCTTTCACTCAAAGTAATGGGTGTGACTGTTACGCGCAGATCGTCCGCGCGCACATCGGGGTCTTCTTTTATATTCACCCCGCCCGGGAAAATTTCTTTAAGGCGGAGATAGTTTCCTTTTTTATAGCCGACGGCGCGGGACATGGAGCCCGCGGGGACGCGGATATCGAGTCTTCCGCTCTTATCTGCCGTCTCTGTCTCACTGAGTATTCTCCGGTACATGAGCTCTCCCTCGCACATCTCGCCTATCGCCGGGGCATTCGGTCCCGCGAAATAGGTCTCGTCAGACGAGAGGTTGTCCGAGGAGCAGAGCCCGATACGGAGGACACGGACACCGCCGTCGCGGAGTATTTTCAGCGCGGAGGTCGAGCGGCGTACAGCCTCGTCAACCGTCAGCGGCTTATAGTCGCCGTGCTCTGCCATAGAACAGAGCTCCGTATCCCGGAAAACGACGGTCGGGTATATTCGTGCCTCCCGCGCGCCGGAGCGGACGATAAACCTTGCGGTTTCGATCTCGTCCTCCTCTGTCGAGCCCGGGAGCCCTATCATCATCTGCCCGCCGAGGGTCAGCCCCTTCGCGGTTATGAGCGAACAGGCGCGCACCTCGTCCTCATATGTATGCCCGCGCCGACAGGCGGCGAGGACACGGTCAGACGCAGACTGGAGCCCCAGTTCAACGCAGGTGACATTGTACCGCACGAGTATATCAAGTATTTCTTCGCTTATATAATCCGGGCGGGTGGAAATCCTTATCGACTTCACTCTGCCCTGTTTTATATACTTATTTGCCGTTTCAAGCAGGTTTATCATAAGTCCGCGGTCTATGCCCGTAAACGAGCCGCCGAAAAAGGCAAGCTGCGTTTCGCAGTCCTCGGGTACGGTGGAAAGCGCGCTTTCTATAAACCCGTCGACCGACGATGGGTCAAACTCACGGACGCCGGATATAGTTCTCTGATTACAGAAAACGCACTGATTAGGGCAACCGAGATGCGGGATAAAGACGGGGATATTCACATGCCTCATCAGCTTATCACCCCCAGAAGCCGCAGTGCCTCACGCGCGGCAGCCATTTCAGCCTCAACCTTTTTATGTGCCCGGCCTCTGCCGACGATATTGTTATCGAGCTTCGCAACCACGGTGAACACCGGGTCATGCTCCGGTCCCTCGAGGCTCTCGACCTCGTATTCGAGAATGGAG
>CALDMI010000021.1 GCA_937914815.1 uncultured Clostridia bacterium | reverse complement strand
GATAGGGAGCGAGGACTTCCCGAGGATAAAGATAGGCGTCGGACAAAAGCCGTCGCCGGACTATGACCTCGCGGACTGGGTACTCGGTCGTATGCCGGAAAGTGAGCTTACGCTCGCCCGGGAGCGGTTCCCGGATATATACGAGAGCGCGCGGCTCATTGTCTCCGGCAGCATTGACGAGGCTATGATGAAGTATTCGAAGTAACCTCAAAACGGCGGTTACGGTAACGGTTATAGGTTTTTTATGGCAAGAATTTCGGCAATCATACGCGAGGACGCGGAGTTTTCCGGGGCGGAGGACACAATTCTCCGTGAGTCTCTGTCGGCGGAGCCGTTGCCCGCGGCGATAAACGGGCTCACCTCCGGGGCGCAGACCCACTTTATCGCCGAGACGGTGCGGGATCTGCGCGCCGGGGGGCGACCTGCGGCGCTGATAATCACTCCGGGGCAGGACGAGGCTGTCAGACTCTCGGAGGAGCTGTGCTCGCTCGGGCTCTCGGCTCCGGTCTACCGGACGCGCGACTTCGTTTTTCATAACGTTGCGGCATCTCACGACGGCGAGCGCGAGAGGCTGTCTCTGCTCTCCGCTCTTTCGGGCGGGGGGCTTGACTGCGTTGTGACGACGCCCGCCGCCGCCCTCGGTTATACGATGCCGAAGGAGAGACTGCTTGCCTCCGGGATTTCGGTATCGGAGGGGGACAGCGTACCGCCCGCGGAGCTGTGCGCCCGCCTTCTCTCAATGGGCTACGCCCGCGTCGACACGGTCGAGAGCGCGGGGCAGTTTGCGACGCGCGGCGGAATTGTCGATATCTTCCCGGACGCGGGGGCAGAGCCCGTGCGGATAGAATTTTTCGGCGACGAGATAGACCGCATGGTATATTTTGATGCCGTGACACAGAGAGTTACGAAAAAATGTCCGCATGTTTCGGTTCTCCCCGCGGCGGAGGTGATAGCCGACGCCGGGGCGCGCACGGAGATTGCGGAAACTCTTGACAGACTTATAAAATCGGCAGACGGCGCGACAAGGGAAAAGCTGAAAGCCGAGAAGAAAATCGCGGAGTCCGACCTCCCGCTTGACTTCCGTGACCGCTTCTTCGGGCTCATTTACCGTGAGCGCGAAAATCTCCTCACCTATTCGGAGGGGGAGGACGGCGGCAGGGGGCTCACCGTCTTTATCCTCGGCACATCTGCGGTGCGTGACGCGGTGAAGAGTGCGGCACAGGCGGCAGAGGACGAGAGAAAATCTCTTATATCGTCGGGTCTTGTGACCGAGGGGGCGGCAGAATATTCCGCCGGGGCGGCAGAGTGGAACGCGTTTGTAAAGCGCCACTTCGTCTGCCACATGAACCCGTTCTCGGGCGGAATGGGGAGCATGAGGTTATGTGGACTCTTCGGCTTCCGCTGTCGGAGGACGGTCTCCTACGGAAAAAACTATTCGCTCCTCACCGACGAGCTGACACAGTACCGCGATATGCTCTATCGCACGGTGCTCCTGACAGAGGGGCGCGCGGGGGTCGACTCGCTCGTCTCGTCACTCACCGACGACGGCATAAAGTGTATACCCGTGTACGATTTTGCGGCTTTTGATATGGATAAGCTGCCCGCCGGGACGGTCGCCGTCACCGTAGGGGGAATATCCGAGGGGTATGAGCTTCTCTCCGCGCGCGCCGCGCTCCTTACAATGGCGGAGGATGAGGGCGCCCGGGTCATGGCATACCGCCGCGCCCGCCGCCGGAGCGCCGAGGCGAGAAAATCGTCGGAGCGGCTGATGAGCTACGCCGACCTCTCGGTCGGTGACTACGTCGTCCACTCAAATTACGGAATAGGAAGATTTCTCGGGATAAACACCGTCTCGGTCGACGGTACTCTCAAGGATTATATCACCATACAGTACGCCGGAACGGACAGACTTTTCGTCCCCTGCGACAGGCTCGAATATATAGGAAAATACATCGGCGCAAAGGACAAGGATGGAGAGGTAAAGCTCTCCAAAATGGGCGGCACCGAGTGGCAGAAACAGAAGAGCCGGGCAAAGAGCGCGGCAAAGGATATTGCCAAAGACTTAATACGCATATATGCCGAGAGACAGCGCACCCCGGGCTTTGCATTTCCTCCGACCTCCGAGATGGAGGAGGAGTTTGACGCGGCGTTCGGCTATCCGGAGACAGATTCACAGCTCCGGGCTATCGACGAGATACGGCGCGACATGTGCCGCCCCGTGCCTATGAACCGCCTGCTCTGCGGTGATGTAGGATTTGGAAAGACGGAGGTCGCGCTCCGCGCCGCGTTCAAGGCGGTCCTCGGCGGAAAGCAGGTCGCCGTCCTCGTCCCCACAACCATACTTGCCCTCCAACACTACGAAACCGCGCTCTCGCGTATGCGCGGGTACCCCGTGACGGTGGAGATGATATCGCGCTTTCGTACCCCGCGTGCACAGAATGATATACTGAAACGCACGGCGGAGGGAAAAATAGATATACTGATAGGTACGCATAAGCTCCTCTCAAAGAAGATAGTATTCCGCGACCTCGGGCTTCTTATAGTCGACGAGGAACAGAGATTCGGCGTCTCGCAGAAGGAAAAGTTAAAGGAAATGTCAACAAATGTTGACGTTCTGACGCTTACGGCGACCCCGATACCGCGGACGCTCAACATGGCTATGAACGGTATATGCGACATGTCGATACTCGAGGAAGCACCGGGGGAGAGACACCCCGTGCAGACCTATGTTCTCGAGCACGACGACGCGACAATAGAGGACGCCATCCGGCGAGAGCTCTCGCGCGGGGGACAGGTTTTCTATCTTTATAACAGGATAGAGGACATCGACGTGATAGCGACGAGGCTGAACCGCGCTATCCCCTCGGCGCGCATAGCCGTTGCGCACGGGCGAATGGACCGCGAGGAGATAGAGGACATCTGGCAGGGGCTAGTCCGCGGGGAGGTCGATGTTCTGGTCTCGACCTCAATAATAGAGACGGGAATAGACCTGCCGAATGCGAACACACTTATAATAGAAAATGCCGACCGCTTCGGTCTCTCACAGCTTCATCAGCTGCGCGGGCGGGTCGGGCGGAGCTCACGACAGGCGTACGCCTACTTCACCTACCGCCCGGGTAAGGCGCTCTCGGAGGTCGCGGAAAAGCGGCTCCGCGCGATACGCGAATATGCGGAGTTCGGCGCCGGGTTCAAGATAGCGCTCCGCGACATGGAGATACGCGGGGCGGGGAACCTCCTCGGCGCGGAACAGCACGGATATATAG
>CALDMI010000020.1 GCA_937914815.1 uncultured Clostridia bacterium | reverse complement strand
AGGTGCGTCGGATGGCAGTCTGCGCGGGTTATCGCGCGGCTGATTTGCTATGGTGTCGGTCGGTACATGACACCGCAAGAGAAAACACAAATTTTCAGAAACGGAGTGATTCTATTTTATGATGCTCAAACCCCAGAAACTCGGCACGAACGTGCGTATGAGCTTCTCAAAGATTGAGGCAGCAACCGAGATGCCGAACCTCATCGATGTCCAGAAGAAATCCTACGAGTGGTTTCTTCGCGAGGGCATGAACGAGGTACTGCAGGATGTGTCGCCGGTTGACGATTACAGCGGCAATCTCTCCATCACCTTCACCGACTATTCCATTGACCCGACCCCGCGCTATTCGGTAGAGGAGTGCAAGGACCGCGGCGCGACGTATGACGCGCATATGAAGGTCGGCGTCCGCCTCCTCAACAGACAGACCGGTGAATTCCGCGACGCGCAGATCTACATGGGTGACTTCCCGCTCATGACCGAGGAGGGCACCTTCATAATCAACGGTGCCGAGCGCGTTATAGTCTCACAGCTCGTGCGCTCTCCCGGAGTGTATTACGGAGATGAGACCGATAAGCAGGGAAAGCATACCTATACCGCAACGGTTATTCCGTACCGCGGCGCATGGCTCGAGTATGAGACCGACGGCTACGATGTCTTTTATGTGAAAATAGACAAGACCCGCCGCCTCCCGGTGACGACGCTTGTCCGCGCCCTCTGCCCTGCGGGAGCAGATACGGACGACGCGCTTATTGCTATGTTCGGCGACGAGAAGATGCTCGCCGCGACTATGGCAAAGGACGAGTGCCGCACTCTTGCGGAGGAGAATAATTCCTCCCTGCGCGACGAGGCGCTGAAAGAGATATTCAAGAAGCTCCGTCCCGGTGAGCCCCCGCTTGTCGAGAGCGCCGAGACCCTCCTTGAGAATACCTTCTTCAACCCGAAGAGATATGACCTTGCGGCTGTCGGAAGATATAAGTATAACAAGAAGCTCTCCGTTCTCAACCGTATCCGTGACCTGAAGCTCGCCGCCCCCGTCGTCTCGACCGAGACCGGAGAGGTGATAGCCGACGCCGGAACAGTGATAACCACCGACCTCATAAGTAAGCTTGAGGAGGCGCTTGTAAACGAGCTTACCGTCGTTGCCCCCGACGGCGAGAACGTAAAGATATTCGGCAACGGCACCGTCCGCCCGGAGCTCGTTCTCGGCTTCGACCTTACCGACTGCGGCGTGAAGCCCGGCGAGAAGGTCTTCCTCTCGGCTCTGCGCAATGTGATAGCCGAGGCTGATGCAGACGGACTCACAGGCGACAGACGCGTCACCCGTATAAAGGAGCTTGCAAAGCGCGATATGACAAAGCTCGCGCCGAAGCACATAACGAAAGAGGATATTCTCTCATCCGTCAACTACCTCCTTGCCCTGACCCACGGCATAGGCACGACCGACGACATAGACCACCTCGGAAACAGGCGTCTGCGCTGCGTCGGCGAGCTGCTCCAGAACCAGGTCAGAATAGGTATGTCCAGAATGGACAAGAACATCAAGGAGCGCATGTCGGTCCATGACCTCGGAGACATGAACCCGACCGCCCTTATCAATACACGCCCCGTGGCTACCGCAATACGCGAGTTCTTCGGCTCCTCGCCCCTCTCGCAGTTCATGGACCAGAACAACCCCCTGGCGGAGCTGACGCATAAGCGCCGTCTTTCGGCTCTCGGTCCCGGCGGACTTTC
>CALDMI010000019.1 GCA_937914815.1 uncultured Clostridia bacterium | reverse complement strand
GAGAGAGCCGATTTTTACTTCTGTCTCGGGCTCCGGCGTCGGGGTCGGCGTCGGGGTCGGATTATCCGGGTCCGGCGGAGTCGGGGTATCGTCGGCACATGCGACGAAGAGCGACAGCGTCAGAGCCAGAACAAGAAGTAAAACCAGAAGCTTACTTAACTTTTTCATGGTTTTTTTCCTCCG
This sequence comes from uncultured Clostridia bacterium, assembly GCA_937914815.1. Taxonomy (GTDB): domain Bacteria; phylum Bacillota; class Clostridia; order Oscillospirales; family CAG-272; genus UBA1740. The sequence continues at coordinate 4,970 of CALDMI010000019.1, read as the reverse complement.
TTGATATATGTGTGTATGTTGATAACTTATTGGTGATGACTTTAATGATAATTTGACCTATGCCTCACGGCGCGTCATGCGGCGCGCGCGAGACTGTCGGTATCCGGGAGTATGCGGGCGTCCGGTGCGGGCTGCGGGTCTATTGCGTGCTCCGCGCTGTAAATCCAGTTCCCGTCCGCGTCCGGCGCGAGGACGAAGAGATAATTCCCCGCCGCGTCGCCGACGACGATGTAATGGACAACCCCGGCGGTGTCAAGATATGCCACGGGTTTCAGGTTCGCGTTCTTTTCGGTGAGCTCGGTATAGACGACCTCGCCGTTCTCGAAGTGATAGTCAAAGAGGGTCACGGTGGTTATGCCGAACGGGTCAACCTCGAGCTCCGCGAACTTCATTCCCCGCTCGTCATAGACGGTATAGGGGGTGGAGCCGTTCGACTGTGATATCGAGAGGATAACGCCGTAGTAGTCGTAATTGTCGTCCTCGTACACCTGCGTGTCGGTCACATAATAGTAGGTGGCTGTTCTGCCGTTCTTCTTTATGTTTCCGTTCTTGTCGCACTCCCTGCCCTCGAAGCAGTAGACCCAGAAGATGCCGTAGGCGTCCTCGCCTATCGAGCGACCGGTGTTGTAATAGGTTCCCTTGTAGTAGATGTCAATATCGTCGTCATGCTCGTCGTGGAGGGTCGCGTTTCCGTAGCCGTCCATGACTATCTGATAGTAGTCAATCTGTGTTCCGTAGAAGTCCTCGTACATATAGAAGGTGTAATCCTCGTCGTAGCCGTATCTCTTGTATTCGGTGTCTCCGAGGGCACCCTTTATCGTGAAGGAGAGTCTTCTGTCGCTTATGTATGCGGTTCTTGTAGAGTAGTTTTCGATGCTTATCGTGAGCTTGTCGCCGACGTTCTTTCCCTCGAGCTCATATGTGCCGTGGTAGACATTGCCCGCCGCGGTCTTATATGTCGCATAGAAGAACTCGCGCTCTCCGTCCTCGCTCGCGTACTCGTAGAAGGTATAGCGCGTGTCATCGGCGCTGTTTATGCAATAGCGCTCATCGCGGAGCCCGCCGCTCGGATAAACGGTATCGCCGTAAAGAACGGTGCCGCCCTCGGTGAGTCTGACGCGGCATCTGTGATACCCGCCGTCAAAGAAGCCGTCGAGGAGCACGGTTCCGGAGATTGTGCGCCCGTCCTTTCCGACAAGGTCCCCGAAGGTTATTTCAAGCTCGTCATCTCCGTAGGTTCCGGCGGTCAGAGTGTAGTCTCCGACAAATCCGGGATAGGAGCTCGACGACTCAAAGTAGGTCACCTTTGCATTCCCTCTTCCGTCAAGGGTGAGCTGAATGTCTCCGTAGGAGAGGAAGGTCATTGCCGTGCCGGTGAGCTCGCCCTCCGCGGGAATGAGGCTCTGCAGGTCGTATCCGTTGCCGGACTCGGCGTCCGCAAGAGTGAAGAAATAGGTATAATCTATTATTTCGCCGTTTGCGTCTTTATTTACAACGGCAAGATACTGCTCGGTGTAGGCGAGAACGACATAGAGGTAGAGCTCGGTATATACCGTTCCCTCCGGCTTTCCGACCTCGACCCACTCACCGTCGGTTGTCTCTCTGCGGTAGAGTGTCGCGTGACCGTAATCGTCCTCGTATATCTTCCAGAGCGAGTTGGGGCTCGTTCCGATATTTCCGTTTCCGTAGGCTACCGACGCCTCGGGGACAAGGTACTTCACCCCGTCGCGCTCGTAGACCTCGTTTCTTATCCTGATTGCGGTCTCTATCGGCTGATCAAAGTAGTCGACTATCGCGTCGTTCGAGACGTTCAGGTAATACTCGGAGCCGACGGCGCCGGTGGTCGCGGAGCCTATCGCATTTGCCGTAAGCACATACTCGGTTCCGAGAGAGGTTGCATAGCCGTAATAGTCAAGCTCCGAGAGCAGCTCGCCGTAGGGGTCGGTGACATAAATCAGGTTTCCGACGATACGGAGGAGAGCCCGGTAGCTGCCGTCCGGCTGTGGATCGTAATAGACGAGGGTCTCAACCTCGGAGTCCTTGGAGGCGACGACCTCGGCGCAGTCTGCCCATGCGGTCCTGTACGCCGCGAGAGCCTCGCCGGGGACATAGATTGTGAGGGAGCCGAACACCGGAATATATCCCTCTGCCTGACCCGCGGTGTTGTATTTGTAGTCTATATCGTTGCTTATCGAGACCGTAGCGGTCTTTGCGGGGGATGCGGAGGCTACCGTAATGCTGCCGAGAGAACCGCACGCCGCAAAGGCAAAGGAGCCTATCTCGCGAAGATTTTTACCGAAGTAGAGCTCGGTCACCGACGCGCAGTTTGCAAACGCGTACTCACCGACCGAAACAAGCGAATCCGGAAGGGATATCACCGCTGCGGACGCGCAGTTTGTAAACGCCCATGCGCCTATCGAGGTGAGATTTCCGCCGAAGCGGAGGTTCATTATGTAGACGCACTCATAGAATGCGTATTCGCCTATCGTCTCGATTTTTTCAAGCTTCGGGAGCTCGAATATTCTTGTGAACATGTACTGGCTTCCCTCGTCGTTCTCTTCGGTGATATACGCCGCAAAGGCGTTCTTTCCGATAGACTCGACATTTTCAAGCCAGAATAGCGGGTTCTGTGTTCCGAACTCGGTGGAATAGCCGAGCTGCCATGCGCCCTCAAACGCGCTGTCGCCGACATCGTAGAGGTTCTCATAGTCGGCAATCACGAGCTTTTCAAGCCCGTAGACCATATAGAACGCCCCCTCCGGTATTCTGTACACCGGCTCGGTTACCGTAACGGTTTTAAGGGTCGTGGGAACGAGCTGGCTGTCAAGCTTTATATCCGCCTGTGTCAGCCCGGAGTAAGCACTGTAATTTGCCTTGAACGAATAGGTGTTGTCCTTATAGGAGTCCGCGCCGAAGATGTAGGCAAGGAAATTGTCGCTGTCGCGCTCTCCGCCGATGAACGGAACGGTCAGCGCCGAAAGAGTCTTACAGGGGGCGAATGCGCCCTGCTCTATCACCTCGTAGCAGGAGGGGACGATGATTTTCTTTATCGAGGCTGCCGCGGCGTTTCCGGAGAATACCCCGGCGGCAATTCTCACACCGGTGTGCGGGAATATAACCGTTTCCGCATTTCCGGTATACGCGGTGACGACGCCGTCAACCACCGTGAAGTTCACCGAGTCCGCAGTCTCGAATATCGCAACGAGCGTGAGGCTCGCGCCGTCAACCGCCGTCAGGTTCTTTACCTTCGCGCCGTCAACGAAGGAGGAATAGCTCCCGTCCTCTGCATAGAGTCGCCACTCCGAGAAGGTGCGCCCGGCGTATGTGAATGTGTTTTTCGGAAGGGCTGTGCGCTCTCCGTATACGAGGGAGAGTCCTGCCATCTCGCCGACGCCCTCGCCGCCCGAGAATGAAACGCGGTAGCTTATCGGGTTCTCAAAGCGCACGTAATAGACCGCCTCGCCCTTCGGGAGTGCCGTCGGGAGGCTTACCGCCTCGGTGCAGTCCTCGTCGCTGTAAACGCCGTATGAGCGGTAGCCGGGTCTCTCAGGCAGGAAGTCGAAGGCGTCGCCCTCGTTTCCGCTCTGCGTTTTCAGGACCGTGCCGTCCGGCTCCATAACCGTGACGGTTCCCTTTTCCTTTACCGGCTCATCCGGACCCGGTGCCGGGTCGTCGTTACATCCGGCGAGGGAAAGTATTATGACGCATACTGCCGCGAGCAGCAACAGTAGCAGTCCGCTTCTTCCGATTTTTTTCATTATCTCTTGTTTCCTCCATTGTGGTTGCCGCTCTGCCCGCCTCCGCGGCGCGGCTTTTCTGCGCCGGCTGTCTCCGGCACCGGGTGATGTGAAATCTTCATACCTCGGGCAGCTGTCGGCGCGTTTCCCGGCAGAAAAGTTGCCTTATATCCGGGAGTTTTCTACGACTTACACTTTTGTTTAGTAAAGTGAACGCGAATTAAAAAAGTGCTTTTCCGCCGCGCCCCGTCAAAAATGACCACTCCGTGATAATTTTATTAATAATTATAAACACGAGCGGGGAAAAAGTCAATACTGCCCCGGCATTTTCTCCGTTTTTACCTAACCGCGATAGCAACAAATATGTCTGTATAGTGAACTGATACAATTTCGGTGCCTTTTTCACTTTTCCGTGACATAGAACAAAGACAGCACCGTCACCCACGCCATCTCGCACCGGGAAAATCCAGATTTAATTAATATTTATACCATATTTTAGCAGATATTCCGGATATTATACGGTTAATATAACACAAATTCATGGAGATATGAAATTTTCTCATAGTTAAGACCTTGACTGTGTAATATCCTCGCCTTTATGCGCCCTTCTTTTGCGGATTTTCCGAAAAAACGCCGCCCGGACTATACAGAGCCGCCCCCGGACACGCAAAAACCACCGTAGCGGCACCCGGAAAAATTCTGTCACCCGATAAAAAAACGCCGCCTTAACCGTAAAAAAAGTACCGCCAGAATAACCCGAAAATGCCGTTACACACTCCTGTAAGCAGAATGGCACCGTCCGATTGTCCAAAACCAGTCGTTGATTTTTGTGAATGTTTCTTTTGCGCGTGTCATTTATATCGCATATATGCACAAACCGGATTGTTGAATTTGATACCGTCGTTCCCTGCCCGCCGAAAAATTCCTACAATTCCTACATATTTATTTTTCGCGCGCCGTGCGCGCGTGAGCCCGCCGCATTGAAACTAATATTAACACGGCGACAGCCGTATTTCACCGCGCGTCGCGCTCCCGGCGCCCCCTTGGATTGCTCCTTATAATACGCAAAAAGGCTGCCGTATCCGGCAGCCTTTTGAAAGTCACAGCTATCAAAATGACAACTAATATTTACTTTTTTGCGCATATACCGCCGCGGGCGCCGCCTATGAATTACTTATTCGCAGGTGTTCCCTTTGCGGTATATTTCAATACACGGGTAATAGTTTCTCCGTC
>CALDMI010000018.1 GCA_937914815.1 uncultured Clostridia bacterium | reverse complement strand
CTTATCTATGGTATGGAAGTTATCCGAGTTGATATATGCCCTGACGGTTGTGTCCTCAAGCATTACTGCCTGTACGGTGTTTTTTGCCTCGGCAAATGTCACGAGAACGGGATAGAGATCAAGTCCCGCGTCTATTTCGTCCTGCTTAAGGGCGCCGGAGAAGAGCTCTCCGCCCTCGGTTTTTGACCAACCGAGAAGAACCTTACCGTCTGCATAAGCGAGGGTCGCCTGCTTTGAGAAGAAGGCTCCGCCAACTGTCGTAGCGGTATCACCGGCGCTCACACTTCCCTCCTCGGTAGTTCCGTCCGTGAAGTGGAAGTTCACGCCCGGGAAGTCTGCCATGTCGCTCTTTGTGCTTACATACTCCGCACCCTCAAGTGTCGGGGTCGACGCAAAGGCGGTAGACTCGTAATCCGCGTTTGTGAGGTAGAACGAACGGAAGTTTGCAAAGTTTACAGATGTCTTTACGCCGTCGGTGGCATTATGCATGAGCTGTATTCTCATGTCGGAGACCTTCGCAAGGTCTGTGCTGTCATATGTCGCCTTGAATATGCCTGTGGATTTCGTCGCAAGGTGCTGACCGTCGACGAACACGACACCCGAGGACTGGTTAACGCCGTCAACGTTTTCGGTTGTCGGCTTTACTATAACTGTAACGTGAGCCCAGTGACCGGCAGCGACAAATGTCGTCTTGCCCTCAAAGGTAACATTCATTCCTCCGGTAGTTTTGGCGAACGTTAATCTCATGTTGTCGAAGAAACCGCCGTTATTTGAATTTCTTCCCATGATGTAGAATGTAAAGCTATCAATCGCGTCACTGAGAACCGAGAAATCCATCTCGAAAACGAGATACTTGGTTGTCGTAGAGATATTAAACGTGCCCCCATTGCTCATAGGGTTGAACCACGGGTCGGTCATCTTTATACCTTCAAGCGTTATCTTGCGGTACTTCTGACCGTCTGCCGGGTTCACTGCGGACCGGTCGTCTGTTGCAAGGAATACATTCTTATTTGCTCCGCTTGCTCCTGTAGTGTTACTGAGAGAAGTCGATGTGCCTACCTGTGAGTCATCGTAAAGCTTACCGTTTGTCCAGTAAACATACGGATAATCCGCGTCCTTTGTGTTGACAAACTGCGAGCTTGCAGAAGCCCCGCCGGGGAGTGTGCAGGAGCCACCGGTAGAGCGTATGCCGGCACCGAGGGTAACGTTTGTATACGCGGCACTTCCACCGCCGAAAGCTATCTGGGTTCCGCCTATTTTCAGCGTCGTGCTGCTACCGGTAATATTGATCTTTCTCGTACCGACCATACCGTCGCTCGCTGTCTCGACATGGCAGTTTACAAAATTGAATACAGCTTTAGATGTTTCTGCATTTTCCTTCGGAGCGTCTGCATTGAAGGTTGTACCGGTGTTGAGAAATCTGTACGCGGACTTAAGATTACAGCTGTCAAAGGTAATGGCGCCCTCGCTCATAACGGCGTTGAACTGGGCTGCGAACTGTGCGGTCGCCGCCGAGCTGACCTCTGTATTCGTCAGCACGATGTCCATTACCATATCGCCGACACCGTAGAGCGCAAGGCTGCTTCCGGTATTTATTATCTTACTGTTGTTTATGCGGAGTGTCGCCGTTTTCGGAGCACCTATACGATAGGTTTCCGAGGACGCGGAGGTGAGTGATACATTGTCCCACTCTGCCACATAATCCTCGGTATTCTCGGTAAGATTAACGCGAACAGCCTGTCCCGCGGCATTGACAGTCACGTTCTCGAAGATGTGACGGAGCGTATGCCCGCTGAGGTTAGTGTCGTCGGTTCTTATGGGATAGTTCCCTGCCACAGTAGATGTGATGTTCACATTCTTCATGGTAAGGTCGCCAGTGTTCATCTTGAGTATGTATCCTACCGTTGCGGTTGACTCAATATCAACATTTTCAATGGTCACGGTGTTCTGTCTCGTTGCGTAATTGCTGTTCTGATCTGCCTGTACAAGATACATCTTGTTCAGGAGAACGAATTTTCCCTTTCCTACAGAACTCGTTATTCTGAGCCCGTGTCCGTTTCTTACGAGGAGGTACTCATTCTTCGCATATGTTTTGGTCTCGTTTGCCGCCTCATAAATCGTATGACCCGCGAGATCAAGCGTGACATTTTTCGGATTCGACGCATCATACAATGTGACATTGGCGCATGCGTTGTAGTCGCACAGTATCTTTACCGTGCCTCCGTCAGGGCAAGCGTTGAACGCCTTATTCAGCCATGTGTAGCTGCCTTTGATCTCGTTGCCTTCGGCGTCATAGACTGTGGCTATCTGAACGCCGTTATCCTCGTTGACCTCTGCCTGAGGTGTATCAGCCGAGGCGCCGAGAGCGAAGACGCAGGCGAAAACAACCGCAAAGGCAAGCACAGGGATGAGTACTTTCCAGAGTTTTTTCATGTTTTTCTCCTTTTTATTTTTATTTTTGCGAGAACACAATCGAAAAATCGCGCATGCGCGCGACGCGGAAAGAAACGAATATTCTATATTGTCTAATTCCGTCCTGTCAATTATACCAAAAAAAAAAAAAAAAAAAAAACAATTGTTTTGTTCAACATAAACAACGTCAGCTTTTTGTGAAATGTGCACAGCAAAATCGGGGTTTTACAGAGATATAGGTAAAAAGTTTATTCTGAAAAATGGCGGCAGGTATTGAAAGACGGTGAAAAATATGTTACAATGTGTCTGTAAACTTAATAAATATGGAAAGATACGGTTTTGAAAAGTTGTACGCTGAGTAGATGAAAAGGAAATCCGGTTCGATTCCGGAACAA
>CALDMI010000017.1 GCA_937914815.1 uncultured Clostridia bacterium | reverse complement strand
ATACCATGACAAGGTGCTTGTCCTCCCCGCCGTAATCTCTGTCTATTTCTTTTGCAAGGCGTGTGACTATTCTGTCAAGCTCCTTTTCGTCTATCAGTACCTTTGCGATATCCTTGTTCATAAAACTCTCCTGAGCCCTCCTGTACACCGGACAGGTATGCCCCGTCCCTTATCATATCTGTTATTGTATCAAAACGCGGCGGAAAAGTCAATATTTCGGAAAAAATCTCTTGACATTTTCGCCCGCGTCATATATAATATAACTCGGTTTGATGTTTGGGAACTGTTGTCCCGTTACTTTACCGCACTTTTTAGACGCTAAAATTCAAACAAGGAGGTGCTTTATCGTGAAGAGAACATATCAGCCCAAGAAAAGGCAGAGAAATAAAGAGCACGGCTTCAGAAAAAGAATGGCTACCGCCAACGGCAGGAAAGTTCTTAAGAGAAGACGCGCAAAAGGCAGAGCCCGTCTCACCTACTGATAGCTCACGGAGCATAAGAAAACTCCCGATAAACGCATTTGATTTCGGTTCGTTTATCGGGATTTTGTTTAAGTCTTTGAAAGGCGGAGCTTCCACCACATGAAATTCAAAGCAATCTGCGAAAACCATCTGTATTCCAAAGCGTATGCAAAGGGAAAGCGGGCGGTCACTCCCGCCCTCGCGGTCTATGTACTCCCCGACTATGCGGCAAAGCGCCTCGCAAAAGCGCACCCGCAGCATCGGATAATGAACAGAATAGGTCTCACCACATCAACCAAGCTCGGAGGAGCCGTTGTGCGCTCCCGCCTTCGCCGCATTATGCGGGCGGGGCTCGCGTCTCTGACAAAGAAGAAGCCGCTCAAAACCGGGTTTCTCATAGTCATCGCCGCGCGCGGCGCCGCCGTAAGGCTCAAAAGCACGGATATTGAGCGTGAGCTCGATACCGCATTCACAAATCTCGGTATGTTCCAGTCATGAAGCACATAATGATAGCTCTGGTAAAATTCTATCAGAGGTGCATATCTCCCATTAAACCGCCATGCTGCAGGTTTACGCCGACATGTTCAGCCTATGCAATTGAGGCATTCACGAAACGCGGGTTCTTTGTCGGACTCATATTGACCGTCTGGCGCCTTCTGCGCTGTAACCCCTTCTCAAAGGGAGGTTACGACCCGGTGCCCGAACGGGGCTTTCGCAACAGGAAGTCCGACCTGAACATCCCGGCGTGGGAGGAAGATACCGGGGAGTCTACTAACGAAAAGGAAAACACCTGAAAAATGAAAAAGAAAAAAAGCGTATCGCGGATAGTATCCGCGGTGCTTGCACTTCTCACCCTTGCCGTCATCGTTCTGTCCGTCTCCTCCTGCGGGGGCTGCGGCGGCTCGGCAAAGGTGGATTACAACATCACAGAGTCGGATAAGACCCTGTTTGACGCCGGTGCAGAGCGCGCGAGCGCGATGTATATCGCCCGTATAGTCAACGCCGCGCCGAAGTTCGGCGATTACGGCTGGACGGCGCGCGAGCGGCTCATTGCGGCTTACCGCGGCTACAACATGGATGCCGAGGGCTTTGTCGACCGCCCGGAGTACGCCGAGGAGACGCGCGACCCGCTCGTCGATGTCGCGAAGAGCGTCATTCTCTCGGTCAAGGACCAGTATGTCACCGATGAGGTATCGCAGAACAGAATAACCGCCTATGCCGACGAGCTCGACGAGGTCGCGCTCCGCATCCTTGTTGAGGACTGCATGGCGCAGACGGTAAAGCTCGAGACGAACAACGGCGTTATCGACACCGTTCTTCTCTGGATAGGTAAGTTCATGAACTGGCTCACCGGAATAACCGGCGGCTACTATGTAATTTCGATACTCATATTTGCAATCCTCGTAAAGCTCCTCTTCATATATCCCTCGATAAGACAGCAGAAGAGCCAGATAAAGATGGCGAAGCTCCGTCCGAAGATCTATGAAATAGAGCAGAAATACGCGGGTCGCAACGACCAGAAAACCCTTCAGAAAAAGCAACAGGAGATAATGGAGCTCCAGCAGCGCGAGGGCGCGTCTCCCCTTTCGGGATGTCTCCCGCTCCTCATTCAGCTCCCGATAGTCATTCTCCTCTACAACATCATAACTAACCCGCTCCGCTACGTTCTCGGTCTCTCCGGCGACATAACGACCGCCCTGACGACCTTTGTAACAACGGCGAGCGCGGCGGGCGGATACGGTCAGGCTGTGACCTCGACGAGCACGATAGAAATCCTCTCAAAGCTCGGCAATTCCATTCCCGAGACGCTCAAGGCTTTCCCGCTCTTCTCGAACTCCGCGGAGGTCTATGATCTGGTAAAGGGCGTATCAATTCCCGACTTCTCGTTCTTCGGGCTCGGAAATCTCGGAGTCACCCCATCTATTACGAACTTCTCATGGCTCGTTGTGATACCGGTGCTTACTGCCGCGTTCCAGTGGCTCTCCATGTTCCTTATGAAGAAGTGGAACGGCTCTGCCCAGGCTACGGGCGGCGACGCGCAGACCGCGGCGTCCATGAAGATGATGGACCTCATATTCCCGATTCTTACGCTGTGGAT
>CALDMI010000016.1 GCA_937914815.1 uncultured Clostridia bacterium | reverse complement strand
GCCGTGTGCGAGAAAATAATGGCACTCGGCTATAAGATAGACACCGCCGATGTCGCAAAGGTCCCCTCCACATATGTCACCCTTGAAAATCAGGATGATATAGACAATATGGAGAAAATGCTCGACAAGTTCAATGAGGACGACGATGTAAACGCCGTCTACCATAACTGGGATAATTAATTCAAGGGTTTTATGCCCGTGAGGGCGAGACCATATATCACCAAAAAAACATTTTTAAGGAGAAAGACCATGAAAAAGAAACTGATTGCACTGCTTCTTGCGCTTGCGCTTGTTTTTGCCTGCGCTTCCGCCCTCGTTGCCTGCAACGAGGATCCGACTCCGGACCCGGATAAGGACAACACCGGCGACGGCAACGGTGACAAGAAAGATGACAACAACGGCGACAAGAAAGATGACAATGTAAACCCTGACCCCATGGCGGGTGTCACAGACGCAAACTACGAGACCTTCGTTACATCCGTTTCCGGCGGCGTTCTGAAGATCAATCTCATAAGAGTTACATATAACTCCGAGATTGCGACCGGAATGGACGAGGACGGCAACACCACCTACAAGACCGCGAGAAATACGATAACTCTCAGAGACGGTGAAATAGGCGTAACCGAGATCGCCGGCGAGGGCGACGAGGCGAATAAGGTTCTTCGCTTCTCGATTGTCATAGATGTCGACGGCGAGGGTATATCCTTTGAGGGCCTTACAGGACCCGTAACTCTTTCCGGGCAGTTCGGCACCGATAACATCTACCTTCTTGTGACAGACTCTGAGGGTGAGCAGCAGGCACTCTACGGCGACACCCCCGGCGTTATCATCAACGTCCTTGAGCTCATAAAGATGCTCATTCCGGAGCCGGAAATGTACGACGGTGCCCCCGACAGTACCGGTGACACCGACAATACAGGCGATACCGACACCGGTGACACCGAGGCTCCCACAATGCCCACCTACACCGATATCATAAAGGATATCATCAATAAGATCGAGGCTTCGATAGCCAAAAACGGAATAGAGCTCCCCGAGTCCGGCGAGCTTGATCCCGAGACCGCAAAGCAGCTTGCCTCCGTCGTAAAGACTATAGCTACCGGCTACTTCAAGGTGGAGAAGGATGGCGACGGCAGAAAGTACACCTTTGACCCCGCGCTTCTTAAAGAGGCTGTTGACTCTCTCGGAAATACCGAGCTTGTTGACCTTCTCGGCGGAGAAGAGGCTTTCGCCGCTATAATAGCTATGCCTGCCACCGTTCTCAACATGAGAGTGAAGGACATAGTCCAGCTTATCGATGCACAGCTTGAGGACGGAATGACCGTTGAGGACATTCTCACCATGGTTAACGCGATGATAAACTCCTACCTTGAGAAGAGCTTCGGCGAGGGCGTTACCATAGAGGCAATGCTCGGAATGACCGATACAACCCTTGCGGAGTTCATAATGTCCGCAGATATTCAGCAGATGACCGTCCGCGCTCTCATAGCTTCCGTGACCGGTATGAAACCCGATGATATCGATACCCTCGTAGATACGGCTACCAAATTCCTCGTTGCGAATAAGCACACCACAATCTACGGATTTGTTGCTATGATAGCAAATCAGATGGCATCCGGCGACGGCTCCGATGAGGGCGCTGAGACCGAGCCCACAGAGATAACCGCCGACGATATAGCAAAGGCTGTCGGCGATATATTCGAGAACTACATCAATAACATAAATGTTACCGTTACCGTCGGTGCCGACGGCGCACTCAAGACCGTTGGCATTTCCGCAGATATCACCGCGGGAGACGTCGAGGTTTCGATTGACCTTGCCTTCGTCGCAAACGGGACCCTTGAGGGCAACTATGACAGCCTTGTAGAGGATGCTCTCGAGGTCGGTCAGAACATAGGAACCCCCACCCCGGAGACCGACGCGTAATCGTCAGCCTGAAAACGACCCGTAAAGCCTTGACTTATAAGGAGGACAGAGTATGACAGTCGCTGCCCGTAACGCTCTTAAATGGAAAATAATTGCCGTGATAGCCTCGGGCGCGGCTGTTATCGCTTTCGCCGGCACGATTATCCTGTGCCGGATGATAGCGGTAATACCCGCCGTCTTCACCTTTTTTCTGACGGTTGCCGCGCTGACCCTTGCGTCGGCGGGGTATAACCGTTACCGCAGGGACCGTATGTGCGCCGCCCTCTGCCGCGAGGTTGTGGCGGGGGCACAGAATATAGCCGACGCGGCGGCAGGCGCGGGACTGAACCCGGAGGGCGCACAGGAGATATTCATTCTCTCCGTCACCTCCGGCTACATCCCGGGTTATGAGCTTTCCGACGGCGGAGAGATAGTTTTCGTCGGTCATGAATAAGATTGTACTAAACAGGAGATAAACACCAACAATGGGAATAATTAAAGCATTTGTCGGAGCCATAAGCGGCGGACTCGCCGACCAGTGGGAAGAGGTCATCGAGGCAGGGGACATGAGCGACACCACCGTCTTTGTAAAGGGCGTAAAGGTGAGAGCGAATGATAAGCGCAATGAGCGCCGTTCCTCCAATAAGAAGGGAACCTCTGACCTTATATCCAACGGCTCCATAATTCAGGTAAAGGAAAATCAGTTCATGATACTTACCGACGGCGGTAAGATAGTGGACTATACCGCAGAGCCGGGATATTTCAAGGTGGATAATTCATCCGCTCCCTCGCTCTTCAACGGCGAGTTCGGAAAGTCGATAGCAGAGTCTTTCTCGCGTATAAAGTTCGGCGGCGTAACTCCCTTGAAGCAGGAGGCTTACTTTATAAACCTCCAGGAGATAAAGGGAATAAAGTTCGGCACGAGAAACCCCGTAAACTACTTTGATAATTTCTATAATGCGGAGCTCTTCCTCCGCGCCCACGGTACCTATTCGATAAAGGTCACCGACCCCATAAAGTTCTATTCCGAGGTCATACCGAAGAATGCGGAGCGCGTCGACATAAACGAGATAAACGAGCAGTATATGTCCGAGTTCCTTGAGGGGCTTACCGCGGCGATGAACCGCATGTCTGCCGACGGCATAAGAATATCCTATGTCGCGTCGAAGTCGACAGAGCTCTCGAAGTATATGGCTACCGAGCTTGACGAGGGCTGGCGCAATATGCGCGGCTTTGAGGTACAGTCGGTGGGCATTGCCTCCGTCTCCTATGACGAGGATTCCAAGAAGCTTATCAATATGCGTAACCAGGGCGCAATGCTCGGTGACGCCTCCGTGCGTGAGGGCTATGTTCAGGGCGCT
>CALDMI010000015.1 GCA_937914815.1 uncultured Clostridia bacterium | reverse complement strand
AGTTTTCTGATGTACGCAGCCTTGAGGGTGTGGCGCCGACGAAGAACCGCACGGTATTCACAATAGCCGTCCCCACTACAGCGGGCACAGCCGCGGAGGCGACGATAAACTATGTTATCACAGACACCGAGCGCAAGCGTAAGTTTGTCTGCGTCGACACAAACGATATACCCGACATCGCGGTAGTCGACCCGGATATGATGTCCACAATGCCGAAAGGGCTCACCGCTGCGACTGGCATGGACGCGCTAACCCACGCTATCGAGGGCTACACCACAAAGGCGGCATGGGAGCTCCCCGACTGTCTCAACCTCGAGGCGATACGCCTGATATCCAAGAATCTGCGCGCCGCCGTCAGAAACGAGGCGGAGGGCAGAGAGGGCATGGCACTCGGTCAGTTTGTCACCGGTATGGCATTCTCGAACGTCGGTCTCGGTATTGCGCACTCGGTAGCCCACACGCTCGGCGCGGTTTATGACACTCCGCACGGCGTCGCCTGTGCTATGATGCTCCCGATTGTCATGGAGTTCAACGCCGATGTGACCGGAGACAAGTTCAAGAATATTGCCGAGGCAATGGGCGTCGACACTACCGGAATGACGCAGGAGGAGTACCGCCGCGCGGCAATAGACGCGGTCCGCCAGCTCAGCATCGATGTCGGCATCCCGACGAAGCTCCCCGCGATACGCGAGGAGGACCTCGACTTCCTTGCAGAGTCCGCCGTCGCGGATGCGTGCGCTCCCGGAAATCCGAAGCCCGCTACCGTCGACGACATAAAGGGACTTATCAGAAAGCTCATGTAATCCGGTTTCTACCGGAAAAGAAAATCTGCCCGCCGCGCGCGGGTCTGCGGGTTGCCGCGGCGCACATGCGCCGACGGCAGTCCCGATTTTATTTTTTGTTTTCGGCGATAATTAAAATAAAGTTATGTTTTGGGTTGACTTTATTATTTTTGTGTGATACAATCGTTTCGTTTACGCTATCAGAAAGGCAATATTCCCTACTGTCGGCGAAAGGAGGAAAACAATAAATGAAAACAAACATACAGCTGTCCGACCACTTCACATACGGGAAACTCCTGCGCTTTACTCTCTCACCTATAATCATGATGATATTCACATCAATATACGGTGTGGTGGACGGGCTCTTTATCTCGAACTTCGTCGGCAAGACGCCCTTCGCCGCGGTGAACCTCATAATGCCGTTTGTCATGATAATCGGCGGCATGGGCTTTATGATGGGGGCGGGCGGCACGGCTCTCGTCTCAAAGGTCATGGGCGAGGGAGATGAGCACAGAGCCAACAGATATTTCACGATGACGGTGATGTCCACCTGTATTCTGGCTGTCATACTCTCCGTCCTCGGCATTATATTCATGCCGCAGGTCTCGCGCCTGCTCGGTGCTACGGACGCTATGATGGATGACTGTGTAATCTACGGGCGGATAGTCGTTGCGTTCACTCTCACATTCATGCTCCAGAGCCTCTTCCACACATTCCTGATAACTGCGGAGCGCCCGAAGCTCGGGCTCTATTTCACGGTCGCGGCGGGGTGCACGAACATGGCGCTCGACGCGCTGTTCGTCGGCGTATTCAGGTGGGGCGTTGTCGGTGCGGCGGTCGCCACAGGTTTAAGCCAGTGCGTCGGCGGTCTCTGCCCTCTTATCTACTTCCTTTCAAAAAAGAACACGAGCCGCCTGCGCCTCGTTATGACAAAGATTGAAGCAAAGCCGATAATCAAGGCATGCACAAACGGCTCCTCGGAGCTCATGAGCAACATCTCCTCCTCCGTCGTCGGCATGCTGTATAACTTTCAGCTTATGAAATATGCCGGAGAGGACGGCGTCTCGGCTTACGGCGTGCTGATGTATGTTCTCTTCATTTTCGTCGCCGTGTTCATAGGCTATTCGATAAGCGTCGCCCCGGTTATCG
>CALDMI010000014.1 GCA_937914815.1 uncultured Clostridia bacterium | reverse complement strand
CCGCCGCACGGCGGGTCTGACATATATTTTCATTTCGCCAGAAGGAGACAGAAAATGACCGATACAAGAGAAGACGGCATGACCGCGGAGACAAAGGTCGGAGAGACGGAAGAATACTCTGCCGTCACCGCGACGGAGGCGGGCTCTGCGGGTGCGGAAAAGACTGCCGCGGCGGGCACCGACGGCGGCACCGGGCTCGATGAAATCCACGAGAAGCTCGGCATAGCAAAGGCGAATATAGCGAGGGCGAACGCGACCGCAAATCAGCGCCGCGCGGAGGAAAAGCGCGCAGCGCGCGAGGCCGAGCGTGAGGCAAACGAGCGCGCGGCAAGAGCCGCAAGGGAAAAAGCGGAGACCGAGCGCGCCGTCGCGAGGGTTGCCGAGGAGCGCCGCGCACAGCTCACCTACACCGAAAATTACAGAAAGCGCCTTGAAGAAGAGCGTGCACGCGCACGCGCCGCAGCGAAGGAGCGTGCGCTCCGGCGGCAGGCGGCGGCAGACGAAAAGGCGAGAGAGGCAGAGCGCGCTGCGGAGGCGGAAAGACTCCGCAAAGAGGCGGAGGAGCTCGCCGCGCGGGAGCGCGAGAACGAGCGGTTGCTCTCCGAGATAAAGGAACAGGTTACCGAAAGTGCGGAGAGCACGGTAGGAGGTGCCGAGGAATACTCCGCAGTAAGCCCCGCGCCGGAGACTCCCGCAAATGTGGACACCGCGGACAAGGCGGGCGACGAGGAGAACGGACGGATAGTCATAGGCGAGGAGCCGGATGACGGGCGGATAGTTATAGGCGACGGCAAGTCAGACGGAAGAATAGTTGTCGGCGAGGACGCGGTCTACATGTCCGGCAACGATGACGCCGCATATCAGATCCCGGTCATGGGATTTGCGCCCGCGTTCGTTCCCGGGGTCGGACAGTTCCCGGGCAATGCACAGACGGGTTACGCAAGCGCTGCGCCGGAGGCTCCGGCACGGCGGACGGCAGAGCCTGCCGCGACGGTGGCGCACCCTGTCGGAGAAAATGCGGCGCAGAGTGCAAAGCCCACTGTTACGGAGGCAAACGCAGTCAAGACAAGTACGGCGCGGAGTGCTGCGGGACAGCCCACAGAACCCACGGTCCGGGAAATTCCCGTCCCCTCCACTGCCGCGCCCCGCGTGAACCTTACAAAAGAGAATGCACAACCGACAGGTGGACAGAAGGTTAATCTTTCAAAGGATACGCCGAGGAGCCCCGAGGAGAGCGCCCCTGCGAAAGACGGGCGGGTGAACCTCGTAAAGGAGTCGGAAGACAGCCGCGCGGTAGACATGGCGGAAAGCAAAAATCGGGCGACGGAAAGGTACGCGGCGGAGCCCGCCGCATACGATCTCCCCTCCGGGAGAGCCGATTACCCGGACTTTGAGACCGTCGGCTACGGAGAGAAAAACGAGGGTATAACGGCGGCACCCGTGTATGAAAACGGGCAGACAGAGGGACCCGCGCGCGACATTGCGTCGGGCGGTGACGAGGTCACGGAAAAGGTAGCCTCCGGCACGGTGACAGCCCGGTTTATAGACTACGGTGCGGAGGACGGCGGCGAGATGCCGGAGCCGCTCAAAGCAGACGCCGTTGCGAGCGCGCCGGTCTACTCAAAGCGGGAGCTCAAGGAGTACATACGGAACAACGAATATGACGAGAAGCGCCTGATACGCGAGCGCGACGCGCTCACGGCGAAGATAACCGACGGGACGCGCGAGGACAGGATAAAGACACAGGTCGAGCGCCTGACCCTGCAGAGAGACATAATCGAGGGGCGCATCTCGGTGCTCCGCACGATATGCCGCGCGGGGGACGCCGGTAAAAGGGAGCTGAAAAACGGGAAAGCGCGGCTGACGGACGCGCTTATGCAATACAATTCATTTGCCGACGAGTATACCGACCTGACCGGCAAGCCGCTCACACACGCGGACGCCGGTATTCCGGACGCGATATGCGAGGGGCGCACATTCTCTATGCTCCCGCTCCTCATATATCACCCCGCAAGTGAGCGCGGCGAAAAGCCCGCCGCGGCGGTTACGGTCGACAATGGTATGGCGAAAAATCAATACACGCCTGCCGTCGTCCCCGGCACCGACGCCCTCCCGGACAACGAGGAAGGAGACAGCGAGCACGACAAGGACGAGGAGATAAGCCGGGAGGCAGGGCGCGTCGAATACAGCGACGCGAGAAGCGTCTACGACCTCGCCGCACTCAAAAAGCTGATAGAGAAAACCGACAAGAGCTATCTTAAAACCGAAAAGGAAGCGAAGCGCACGGAGAAAAAGCTCGCAAAAGCGGCGGGCAACCCCGCCGTCCTCCTCGCGGTCAGTGCCGTGGGGCTCCGCAAAGAGCAAGTGGACGCGCGGGCGGAGGTTGTCTGTGCCTGTGCGCAGGTCGGGAAAAAGAAGATAACGAAAGAGGAGAAGAAAAAGCTCTGTGCCGCGATAGTCAGCTACAACGCGGCGGCAAGCAACTACTCTTCCCTCACCTCTCACGAAATAGAGCAGATCCCACTCTGGCTCCCGGAGGAGCTGGCAGGCGGCGCGGACTACACGAAAATTCCGGCGCTCGTCCTCCCGAAGGACACGGACATCCCCGTCGGGGCGAAGATGACCGACGCGGACAGAAAGGATCAGAGGCGCGAGCAGCTCCGCCTCGTCGCCGAGGAGAAGAAACAGCAGAAGCTCCAGGACGCGAACCGCGCGGGCGCAAAGCTCACGCCGGAGGACAAAAAGGAGCTCGCCGCCCGGGATAAGCTCGCGCGCGAGCAGTCGGAGCGCGACTGTGAAATGCTCCGCCGCCGGTATCGCAGCTCGGCGGAAAATGCCGAATACGACACGCAGATAAACCGCTACCACTACTCAAAGGGCGACGGGGCACCCGCCGCGCTCGGCAAAAAGGAACTCCGCAAAGTGGAAAAGGCGGCGCTGAAATGCGAGAGCGAGGACAACGCGCGATACTATGCGATAGTCCGCTCCCACTCCGCGACGACGCCGGCAAAGCGCAGGGTCGACCGCGCGGAGCTCGAGCGCATACGGCAGAAGATGGAGACGCTCCTCGCAGAGCGGGACAAGATAAACCGTCAGTTATCGGATATTTATGTTCTCCGTGAGGACAAGAGCTCGCAGTCAAAGACCGTGTCAAAGCGGCAGAGTGCAAGACTCCGCGCCGCGAAGCGCTCCTGCCGCGATATGCGGGACGACGCCGCACTTGTGCGCAGAACCCACATCACGATTGACAAAAAGCAGGCGATATTCGAGCTCATGGACGACATCACCGACTGTCTGGCGGACATCGCGGAAATCGAATACACCCTGAAAAAGACGCACCCGTCGCGGGGCGTGGCAAGAGAGCTGAAGTCGCAGAGAAAGATGAAACTCGGCATAATAAAGCGCAACCGCGAGACCCTCTCACAGAGAATGAAGGCTGTGCGCAAGAGCGCGCGGCGCGAGGTGTCGCCGAAGAGCCAGCTCCTCTGGCTCCTGCTGCTTCTCGTTCTGGTCGGGCTCGTCACCGTATGCGTAATATTCCGCGCCGAGATATGGGGCTTCATAACCGGGCTCTTCTCCGGCGGGTCGGTCTGAAAAGGAGGAAGATAACATGGGACTTTTCGGAAAGAGAAAAAACATAGAGGATAACTTCACCGTCGGGGGCGGGAGCACCGGAGTGACCGGGCGCGAGGCGCTCGAGCGCAGGAGACTCCAGATAACGGCGGAGCTCGAGTCGCTCACCCGCTCGTACGCCCGCGAATCCGGCAACCGAAAGCTCGGAAAGCGGAAATTCCCCGTCGGAATGTCGCCGAACGACTACGGTTACAGAAAATAATCGAAGTTTTTTCTTAAAAACTATTGCATTTATTAAAATATATGCTATAATTGATTCAGAATTTAATAAAAGGAGAGTGACTTTAACGGGTCACTCTCAATTTATTGTAAGGAGACGGAATGAAAAAAAGCGTCAGAGAAACCGTAAGAGAGGCTATTGAGCCGACTGTCACCGGCATGGGCTATGACATCTGGGACATCCAGTATTCAAAGGTCGGTGCCGACTATACACTCGAGATAACCATTGACAAAGCGGGCGGGATAACCATAGACGACTGTGAGGCGGTGCACCGCGCGATAGACCCGATAATCGACGAGTGCGACCCCATTGAGGGCTTCTACTACCTGCAGGTATCTTCCCCCGGGATAGAGCGCGAGCTGCGGACGGATGAGCACATCGCGCGCTCGGTAGGCGAGCAGGTGGAGGCAAGACTGTTCTCCCCGCTTGACGGAAGAAAATCCGTGACCGGGCGGCTCTCCTCCTTTGACGCAGACAGCATAACGATAGACGAGGAGGGCGGGAGCGTTACCCTGCCCCGTCAGACTGTGTCGAAGCTGTCCACCGTCTACTTTGATGACGAAGAAAAATAAAAAAACATACAATCACCTATGAAAGGACCGTTAAAAACGGGGTAAAAAGAAAAAATGAACGCAGAGCTTTTCACAGCCCTTGACCTTCTCGAAAAGGAAAAAGGGATACCGAAGGAATACATGATAGGCGAGATAGAGACCGCCCTCGCAAACGCCTGCCGCAAGGAGGTCGGACAGACGGCGCTCATCCGCGTGTCGCTCGACCCTGTGAAGCAGGACATGAAGGTCTATCAGCAGAGAGAGGTTGTGCCGGACGGAGAGGTCCTCGACCCGAACTGCCAGATAGCGCTCTCCGACGCAAAGGCGCTCTCGAGGCGGCACAAGCTCGGCGGCTTTGTCGAGACCGAGCTCAAGACAAAGAACTTCCGCCGCCTCTCCGCACAGGCGGGTAAGTCGATAATCATTCAGGCGATAAGAGTTGCCGAAAGAGAGAGACAGACGAGAGAATACGAGGACAAGAAGGAGGAGATAATCACGGCGACGGTCGACAAGGTGGACACCCTCAACGGAAACCTTATCCTCGACACCGGAACCGGATATGCAACGCTCCTCAAGTCCGAGCAGATACCCGGCGAGAGCTACGATGTCGGAGACAGACTCAAGGTCTATGTCTGCGAGGTCAGAGCCGGGGAGACAAGAGGTCCCCTCGTCACCCTCTCCCGCGTACATCCGAACTTTGTAAAGCGCCTCTTCGAGCTTGAAATCCCCGAGATACAGGACGGCACGGTAGTGATAAAGGGCGTCTCCCGCGAGGCAGGAAGCCGCACGAAGGTCGCCGTCGAATCCACAGACGAGAATGTCGACGCAGTAGGCTCCTGCATAGGTCGCAACGGTATGCGTATCGACGCGATACTCTCCGAGCTCGGCGGCGAGAAGGTCGACATAATCAAGTACTCCGAGGACCCGGCGGAATATGTAGCCGCCGCGCTCTCCCCCGCGAGAGTGCTCGATGTCTATATGGAGGATGAGCGCACCTGCCGCGTCACGGTACCTAAGGAGCAGCTCTCACTCGCGATAGGCAAGGAGGGTCAGAACGCGAAGCTCGCGGCAAGGCTCACCGGCTGTAAGATAGACATAAAGGCATAAAACAAAATACAGGTCAAGGGAGGAAAAAGAGATGAGCGCTACGGTACGGAAAATCCCGGAGAGGCGCTGCGCCGGGTGCGGCGGGCACTTTCCGAAAAATGAGCTCGTCAGGGTGCTCCGCACCCCGGAGGGCGAGATAGTCCTCGACCTTACGGGCAAAAAGCCCGGCAGGGGAGCCTATATATGCAAGAGCGCGGAGTGTCTTAAAAAGGCACGGCGCGCCCACAGGCTCGAGTCCTCTCTCGGCTCGCAGATATCAGACGATATATACACACGGTTGGAGGGCGAGATTGCGAATGGCTGACGGCATACAGCGCGTGCGCGGGATGCTCGGTTTTGCGACGAAGGCGGGAAAGCTCCGCTTCGGGGCGGACACGGTGCTTGATAATCTCCGCGGCAGAGATGCGCCGTGTCTCGTGCTCATAACAGATGACGCGTCGGAAAACACGAAAAAACGGGTACATGACAAATGCGGGAGCGCGGGAGTGCGCTTCTCCGCTCTTCCCCTTACATCGGAGGAGGCGGGACATATCACCGGGCGGGCGGCACCTGTCGCGGTGATAGGAGTTTACGACGAGGGCTTCGCAAGCCTTATATCGCCTGAACAAAACGAATTGAAAGGAATGTGAATATGGCTCAGGGAACGACGAAGATAACACAGATATCAAAGGACTTTGAGATGAAGTCAAAGGATGTCCTTGACGCTCTGCGCGAGATGGGTATAGATAAGAAGAGCGGAGGCTCGCTCGAGGCGGGCGAGCTCGAGATCTTCATAAACCGGCTCACGACATCAAAGCAGATAGGAGACCTCGAGGGCTATCGCAACGGGAAGGTCACGATAAAGGTAAAGCGCGAGAAGAAGGCGACTCCCGCAGAGGCGAAGGCTCCCGAAAAGGAGGCTGCAAAAGCGCCCGCGGCTGAAAAGGTCGCGGAAAAGGCGGCTGCCCCCTCCCCTGCCCCTGCGGCAAAGACGGCGGAGACGAAAGCACCGGCAACGAAGGCACCTGTGGCAGACGCAAACAGAAGCGACGCACAGAGAGAGCCGGCAAGACCCGCAGCAGGACAGACGCAGAGACCCGCGGCGCAGGGACAGCCCGCCCGCGACGGCAGGCGCGACCAGAACGGCAGACCCGCCGACAACAGACAGGGAGACCGCAGACCGCAGGGCGGATACGGGCAGCAGAACGGCGGAAACAGACAGGACGGCAAACCGCGCTTTGACCGTGACAGATACACCGGTCGCCCGCAGGAGAACCCGTTTGCAAAGCGGGCGGAGGGCTACAAAAATCCGAACGCCCCGAAGCCGAAGCCGTGGCAGATGCAGACGCCGAAGCCGGCGGCAAAGCCCGAGGCACAGAAGCCCGCAACCCCGGCGCAGCCCGTAAAGCCGCAGGCACAGCAGGAGCTCCCGGCACAGCGCGCGGCGCTCGAGCGCGCGAAGGCTGCGGCGGAAAAGGCGGCGGCAATGCAGAAGCGGCTCGCCGACGCGCAGGCAGCGCAGAAGCCCGCCGAGAAGAAGGAAGAGAAGAAGGCACAGCGCCAGAGCATGCGCACCATTACCCCGTCGGTCAACCCGTCGGCAGTAAAGGGCGGAGTCAACATAGGCGGCGAGTCCACCGAGGTGAAGGCAAAGACCCGTGTCGTGGACATGAGAACCTCGGATGTCAACCTCTCGAAATACGATGACCGCTTCAACGAGCAGTACCTCGCGATAGCGCGCGGAACCGACGGTAAGGCGGCAAAGCAGAAGCTGAAAAAGCAGGACAACAAGGGACAGTTCCAGAAGAGTGCAAAGGACAAGGAGCGCGCGGCACAGGAGAAGATAAAGCGGCTCGAAGCCGAGAAGGCGAGAAAGAAGCAGCTCGAGATAACCGTGCCGGACGAGATAACCGTCACGGAGCTCTCGTCGAGGCTCAAAAAGACCTCTGCCGAGGTTATAAAGAAACTCATGCTCATGGGCGAGATGAAGGGCGTCAACGATGTTGTCGACTATGCGACGGCAGAGCTCGTTGCCGACGCGTTCGGCGCGAAGGTAACAAAGGAGGTCGTCGTCACCATTGAGGAGAAGCTCTTCACCGAGGCGGAGGACAACGAGGAGGACCTCGTCGAGCGCGCACCGGTCGTATGTGTCATGGGACATGTCGACCATGGTAAGACCTCGATACTTGATGCCATACGCCACACGAACGTGACGCGCGGCGAGGCGGGCGGAATTACGCAGGCTATAGGCGCGTACCGCGTCAAGGTCAACGGCAAGGATATAACCTTCCTCGACACCCCGGGCCACGAGGCGTTCACCGCCATGCGTATGAGAGGTGCGAAGTCCACGGATATAGCAATTCTTGTCGTAGCGGCAGACGACGGCGTCATGCCCCAGACGATAGAGGCGATAAACCACGCGAAAGCGGCGGGAATAGATATAATTGTCGCCATCAACAAGATGGATAAGCCGCACGCAAACCCCGATAACGTAATGAATCAGCTCACCCAGTACGACATAGTCCCCGAGGCATGGGGAGGCGACGCGATATGCGTCCCGGTTTCTGCCGTGACCGGTCAGGGCATCAAGGACCTCCTTGAGAGCGTGCTTCTTGTCGCAGAGGTCAAGGAGCTCCGCGCAAATCCGAAAAAACGCGCGAAGGGTATCGTCATTGAGTCGAAGCTCGACCGCGGAAGAGGTCCCGTAGCTACCGTGCTTGTACAGAACGGTACCCTGCATCAGGGCGACTATGTGATAGTCGGAAATGCGGTCGGTCGTGTGCGCGCTATGGTTGACGACAACGGAAAGACCATAAAGAGCGCCGGTCCGTCCGTCCCCGTTGAGATAATGGGTCTTGCTGAG
>CALDMI010000013.1 GCA_937914815.1 uncultured Clostridia bacterium | reverse complement strand
CGAGCGCCGCCTCAACCGTCATGTCCTTGGTAAAGCGGACATACTCGGTCGTCATTATAGTACCGGCAGAGTCCTTCGGATAATTCAAGAGGCGGTTTATCGCGCTCCTGTCCTCGGGGGTGGAGTTACGGAGTATACGCTTCACAACTCCCGCCGGCATCTCCTCTACGATATCGACGGTATCGTCTATATACATTTCGGAGAGAATTTCGGAGAGCTCACGGTCGGAGAACGCGTTTATCAGGTTCTCCTGCAGCTCGCTGCTCATCTCGACGAAAACAGCCGCCGCAGTCTCCTTTGTAAGGAGGCGGAAGAACACCGCGTGATACTCCTCCGGCACCTCTTCAAAGAGCTCTGCAATGTCGGGCGCCGTCATATCCTCGACGGCGGCGCGCAGGTCGGCGTACTTTTTCTCTTTTATATAGTCGGTGATTATCTCCGCCTCCGGGATATTCTCCTCCGGGGAGACGGGTCCCTCGCCGTCGTCCTCCTCCTCCGGAGCTCCTTCCGGCATGGGGACGGCACCGTCCTCTGCGGCTATATCCTGTGCCGCGCTGTCTTGTGCGGGAGTATCATTTATTACCGGGACCTTTTCCCCGGTGTCGGGAGGCGTGACCTCCGCGGCGGCATCCGCCGCCGTTTTCTTTTCAATATCTTCCATACGGCGTCCTTCCTTTCCGCCGGACGAAAAAAAAGCGCCCGGCAAGGGCGCACATGGCTACAGCCGCGGTAAGGCAGTCCTCCCCCGGCTATCGCGGTATGTGCGCATGATTATGTTTTTTCTGCAATATGACTGTCTACTTCGGCTTACATCGTCCATTACCGCGTCTCACCATCCTGTCTTACGGTTACCCGTTTATTTTGCCCTATCATTTTACTCTTAAATACCCGGTTTGTCAACCCGGAAAAAAAATAAAATCCCCGGGGGCGCAAAAAAAATATGCACAAGCCCGCACATACGGGACTTGTGCATATCAGGCGCCGATACGGCGCTGTTTATTTAAGGGGAAATCAGATTACTACTTCCTCTTTTTTTACAGGGACCGCCGAGAAGTAATCCGGCGGGGTCTCGGTCTTGCTCTTGCCGCAGACGGTGCACTTTCCGTCGTCGCCGAAGGTATGTGCCTCATGCGTCGTTTCGCCGCCGCAGGACGAGCAGACCTTCCAGTGATTTTCCATATCAAATCTGTAAGTCGGAGAATAGGTATGGTCGGTCGCGGGGATTGTGCCCTCGAAGGTCTTACCGCACACCTTGCAGACACCGGTCTTTGTCCCGGCGGCTGTGCAGGTCGCGGGGGTGACCACAGTCCACTCTATGTCGTGCGCACCGAGGTCCTTCTTCTCGTTTGTATGCTCGCAGGTTGCGGCATGCCAGTGATTTGTATCATCGCTCGACCACTCTTCGGAATATGTATGCTCATGTACGGGGGGTACATAATTCGGATCGGGCTCTCCGCAGACGGTGCAGACACCGTCCACAAATGTATGAGCTGCCTCATCCTTCTTCTGGTCGGTATGCTCGCAGGTTGCGGCATGCCAGTGTGTATTCGCGTCATGGCTCCACTCATCGCTGAACGTATGCTCATGAGGGGTGGGATCGGTCTTTCCGCAGACGGTGCACTCACCGTTCACGAAATTATGCTCGCCGTAATCCTTCTTCTGGTCTATGTGCTCGCAGGTTGCGGCATGCCAGTGATGTGTATCGTCGGCAGACCATGCGTCGGAATATGTGTGCTCATGCGGAGGGGTCGGCTCTGTCTTCTTCTCATATCCGCAGACGGTGCACTTCCCGTCGTCGCCGAAGGTGTGATCAGCCTTATCCGCCGTCAGCGTGGTGTGTGCGCAGGTCGCAGCATGCCAATGCGAGGTCTCGTCATAAGACCAATCGGAGGAATAGGTATGCTTATGCTCCTCTCCGCAGGAAACGAACGAAACGGCAACCACCGATAAAGCCATGCAAAGAAGGAGAATAAGCGCGGTAATTCTTGTCTTTCTCATGTCAAAATCCTTTCCGGCGGGCTGTCCGCCCGCTTTTGTACACTACAATTATAGCACACACGCGGAAGCGCTGTCAATGTGCACTATAACGAATTTGAGAACGAAATATCGTGCAGATTGAACAAATAATACCCTGACATATGTAAAAATGAAACACGAAGTAGTAATAAAATGCGCATCGGAGCGGGCGTTTTCCATTATTTCCCGCGTGTTTTCCGCATTTTTCAGTCCCCGCCGAGGAGCTCCGGAATATCGCTCTCGCCGAAAACCGAAATCCCCGCGCGGCGAAGAAGCGCCGCCGCGACGCCGTCGCCGGGACGGAGAGTGCCCGTGAATGTCCCGTCGTAGACCGAGCCTGTCCCGCAGGAGGGGCTCCGCTCCTTGAGGAGCGCCTTTTTTGCGCCGGTTATCTCCGCTATTCTGAGAGTTGCCGCGGCGCCGCGCTCATACTCTGCCGTCACGTCCCGCCCGTCCCGGGATAGAACGCGTGCGCCGAGAATTTCGGACGGGGTGCGCGGCGTCGGGAGCCCGCCGTATATCTCCGGGCAAACCGGGATAAGCGTGTACTTTTCCGCAAGGCGGGATATTTCCTCTCTCCCGCGGCTCTCACCGTCGTATCTGCAACCTATTCCCATAAGGCAGGCACTGATAATAAGCGGTTCTTTTTCTCTTGTTTCCGCTTTTTTCGTGCTTTTGTTTTTACTATCCATGTATGTCAAGCTTCCTTTGAATTTTCGATTTTCCATTTTAAATGTTCGTTTTTCACTGTCGGAATACTCTTTACCGTCCTGCTTTCTTTAATTTCCCGCCGGCGGGGTATGCCGGGAGCGGGCGAGGAGGAGCGAGCGTATGCCGTCGAGATCCCCGGCGCCCATAAGAACTATCGTGCCGGAGGTCTCGTTCAGTATATAATCCACTGCGCGGTACGGGTCATTTTCATACACGCCATGGCACTTATCGGCGAGGACGCGCCCGCTCACCCCCTCTATCGGCGCCTCGCGCGCCGGGTATATCGGCGTTATAACAGAGGGAACGGAGGAGAGGACGGCAGCGAAGTCCTCCATAAGTGCTGCGGTGCGACTGTATGTATGGGGAGCGAATACCGCAACCGGCGGCGCGCCGTACATCTTACGAAGTGTCTCAAGGGTGCACTTCATCTCCTCCGGGTGATGGGCGTAGTCGTAATAGACATCGCGCTCACCTACCCTGCATATACGGGAGAGGCGGCGCGGGAGGGCGCGGAAGGAGGAGAGGGCAGCGCACATCCCCTCCGTCGGCTCACGGATTGCGCAGGCGGTCGAAAACGCGGCGGCGGCATCAAGCATATTGTGCTCTCCGGGCACGGAAAGTGATACACGCCCC
>CALDMI010000012.1 GCA_937914815.1 uncultured Clostridia bacterium | reverse complement strand
ACTCCGGGCGAGTGAAAAAAGCAAGATTTGCGCGAAAAATTCCCCGCCGCGCGCATATCGGTCGGTTTATACGAAAGCGACAATAAACGACGGCGCCGATTGTGCTATGCGACAAATTTTACCGTATTCGTCCTGCGGGGTTGATTTTTCCCGGCGGCATATGGTACAATTATTTCACCACAATAAAGAAAGACAGGAGACCCCCCTATGGCACGCAGAAGACTCAAAAGAAAGCAGACAAACTTTATACTCACGCTCGCGATTATTCTACTCGCCGTCCTGACCTTATGCACGCTCTTTATGCCGGTGCTCAGATCCAGCGGCGACATCGCGGGCTACAAGACCTCTGACCACAATGTCACCGGTGCGGACATCATATCAGCGGCATTTACCGACAAGACATCCTCGTCTGACTCCTACGGCAAGATAGCCCTCGTATCCATGAAAAATTCGGACGACAACAAGTTTGTCGCTATCGTATTTATATGGAGCTATCTCATTGCGATGGTCGCCGCGGCGGTTGTCGGGGTGCTCGCGATACTCTCACTTATCAGAATTAACCTCCGGCTCACAAATGCTCTCGCCGGGGTCGTTCTCATGATAACCTCGCTCGTTGCGTTTATCTTTGCATTTATTGCCGCCGGGAAATTCGGCTCGCTCAGCATAGGCTCGCTGGTTTCGGTGAACACCGTCGCCGTCGTCGGCAACTATATCCTCCTCGCCGGTCTTGTCTGCGGTATCACAAACGCCTACAAGGCAAGAAATTAAAGAAACAGAAAAAAGCATGGGCAGCCCGCGGTGAAAACCGCGGGCTGCCCGTTTTTATTCTTCGGTCTTAGTCTCAAAGAAAGGATCTGCCTTGCCTATAAAGTCTACTATCGAGGAGTATGTGACATTCTCACGGAGCGCCGTAAACAACTCCTGCATAGCCGTATAGTATTCGTCCGCATAAGGCTTTGCTTTTGCATTCACAGATATATCCACGGAATTTGACTTCTTGTAGTCAGTGGCAAGAGTATCATAATGCTCTGCCTGAACAAAGAACATCGGAATACTCACCTTTACCTTCTGATAGGTGATGTTCCCCTCCTCATCGGTTACGGCGACATAATAAAATGCGTCCTTCATTTCTATATCATACCGTCTCGACGCGGTCTTCAGACTGAAGCCACCGTAAAGGGTGGTTTTTATCGGATTTGCATTACCGTTTATGTATATCGTGTCAAGATTTATGCCGTTCGCCTCATGTATAACCTTTATTGAAAGTATGCCGGATATATCGGACAGGCGGAACCAATAGGTATCATAGTCCGCCTTTTTAACCGTCTCGGCAACTCTGCCGCCGAGGTATTCACCGGTGACGGAGCTGTAAACCTCCTCATATCCGTTTATCAGAAGGTCATCAGTTTCGCGTTTATTCGAGACTATCACGGCGGTTTTGCTGTCGAAGCGGATTGCCGCGGAGGTCTTCAGGTTTTTCGTCTCGGTTCCCGTATACTCATAGAGATAACCGGCTACCGCATTGTCATTTCTCACAAACTCTATCTCTTTAAGATTCCCTACTCCGTTTACCGTAAGCATTACCGCAAGGCGGAGATATCCGTCACGCGCAACATAGCGAAGGGCTATGCCGCCGGTCATCTGTATTCTCGCGGTGCGCTCTCCGCTATCGGAGTTGTAGGAAAGCTCTATTGAGACGACGCCGTTTCCGGCAACGATACTGCTATTCTTACCGTCAAGGACTATACGGAATCCGAAGCCGCCGGCGCTCGCCGAAAACTCGCCGTAATTATCCGGGTTTGTGTTTATATACTGCTGCCAGAGCTCGGCTATCGTGCCGCCGACGGAGAAGAATGCGTCCGCATATCCGAGCGCCGTCGCGGTATCAGAAAGTCCCTCATAAAGGACATTCATCTGCTTACCGATAAAGCGGTTGCTTATGCTCGCTACCATTACAAAATCCGTGAAATCCGACACTGGGAGCTCTCCATAGGCGATATTTCCGATACGCATGCCTTCCGGGAGGAAGGACCACGGGTCGGGTCTCTGCATAAGACCGTTCAATGCGGTCTTTGCAACATCGGTGACATTGAATATCCATATTGTCGCGGTGAGCTTCAAGGTATTATAATTTGGGTTTGTTACTGTGGCGGTCACGGTATACTTGCCCTCGTTTGTGACGCCGTTGCCGGTATATTCTACCTTTGTTCCCTCGGGGAGTGTTCCCTCGTATTTTATCTCGGCGCTGTGCTTTCCTCCGGTATAAACCGCTTTTTTATCCGGGAAGGATATGCCTGAAAAATCGGCTTTATTGATTATAAGTTTTGCCGTGAGAGTCTTTTCGATATATCCGTCGCCGTAAAGTCTCGCGGTCACGGTATACTCTCCCGCGTCGACAGCGCCGTCTGTTATGGCGCCGTTATAGCGGTACTCTACCGAGACACCGGAGGGAAGCCCTGCCACATTCAGGGTATGTTTTGCACCGTTGTAGGTCACGGAGCTCCCGGCAAGCTCTGCA
>CALDMI010000011.1 GCA_937914815.1 uncultured Clostridia bacterium | reverse complement strand
GGGTCCGAGTGCCACGCCGCCGTGTGTCCACTGAGGAGCGCGGGTCGAGCCCTGTCTTGCATGACCGGTACCCTTCTGCTTCCAGGGCTTCTTACCGCCGCCCGAAACCTCGGTACGGGTAAGAGTGGACTGTGTGCCCTGTCTCTTGTTGAGAAGTAATGCTCTCACTGCGGTATGGAGGACTGCCTCATTTACTTCTGCACCGAAAACGGTTTCAGAGAGCTCGATCTCGCCGACTTCCTTGCCCGCCATGTTTACAACTTTAATATTAGGCATTATTACTTCCTCCTTCCGTTATGCTTTCACCGAGTCGCGGATGAACACGATGCCGCCCTTGGAACCGGGAACGGCGCCCTTTACCGCGATCAGATTTTTCTCTGCGTCTATCTTAACAGCTACAAGGTTAAGGATAGTTACCTGTTCATTTCCGTACTGTCCAGCCATCTTCTTGTTCTTGTAAACGCGGGACGGCGTGGAGTTAGCACCCATAGAACCGCACTGACGGTGAATAGGACCGGTACCGTGAGTCATTCTCAGTATGTGATGACCCCATCTCTTTACACAGCCGCTGAATCCGCGACCCTTGGTGATACCTGTGATGTCGACCTTGTCGCCTGCGGCGAAGGTTTCGACGGTTACCACCTGACCGACGGTGTAAGACGCGCTGTCCTCAAGTCTGAATTCCTTGAGGTGTCTCTTCGGTGCGATACCGTTCTTCTTGAGGTGTCCGAGCTCCGGCTTTGTCAGGAGCTTCTCGCGCACAT
This sequence comes from uncultured Clostridia bacterium, assembly GCA_937914815.1. Taxonomy (GTDB): domain Bacteria; phylum Bacillota; class Clostridia; order Oscillospirales; family CAG-272; genus UBA1740. The sequence continues at coordinate 813 of CALDMI010000011.1, read as the reverse complement.
CCTCGAACGCGAGCTGTACAGCCTCGTAGCCGTCGTTCTCGACGGTCTTCTTCTGTGATACCACGCAGGGTCCTGCTTCAATCAGGGTCACGGGTATTACGTTGCCTTTTTCGTCGAAGATCTGGGTCATACCCAGCTTCTTGCCGATAATACCTTTTTTCATTTTTCCTCCAATCGGTTATTGGTTGACGGGTTGAATTTTCGCCTCACCGGCGGAGCCGCCAACTTGACCACGGGGTGTGGTATACGGGAGTTTGAAGCCTCCCGGCGCGGTCTCCCGCGCGCCTCCGGTATCTGCGGACGCCGGAGATTTATTTCAAGGTTGCGCCCCTTGCTGTCAGGCGCCCCTTAAAAACTATATAATGGAAGATTTCCGGCGACCTGCCCGGTCTCCGGCGGCATCCCTGCCGTGCGCCGCACCGGCGCCCCTTCGGCGTCCTTACGCCTTGATTTCGATTGCCACTCCGGCAGGAAGCTCGATGTTCATAAGAGCCTCGACGGTCTTCTGCTGGGGGTCAAGTATATCGATGAGTCTCTTGTGAGTACGGGTCTCGAACTGCTCACGGCTGTCCTTATACTTGTGGACAGCGCGGAGAATGGTGACGACCTCTTTATCGGTGGGGAGCGGAACCGGTCCCACTACCTTTCTGCCGTCTCTCTTCGCAACCTCAACGACCTTCGCCGCTGCCGCGTCGATTATCGTGGAATCGTAGCTCTTCAGCTTGACTCTGATCTTTCCCTGTGCCATTTTGATTTCCTCCTTCTAAAATTCTGCTTTCTGCGCCGTTTCTTTAGGAGGGCGATAGTTTCACA
>CALDMI010000010.1 GCA_937914815.1 uncultured Clostridia bacterium | reverse complement strand
TGTTTTTTCTGCCCGCGCAGGCGGGAGACGACCGGGGCAAGCTCAGGATAGACGGCGGTATCGGGGGAGTCGGCGTCTATGTTATTCAAGGGCTTCACTATGACATGCGAGAGCCTGTATGCAAGGAGAAGCGACAGGGCGGCGCATATCACAGCGCTGACGGCTATCGGCTGGAGCATTACAAGAATTATCGACCACCATGTCAGCTGTTTTACCGAGAGGCGGAGGACCGAGCCGTCCGAGAGGCGCATAGCGCAGTAGAGCTGACGCTCCATTATCGTATCCGAAAATCTCGCGCACTCGCCGATACCGGTCTCGAGCGCCTCCTTTATCTCCTCGCGCTCAAGGTGATTTTCCATAGAGGAGGAGTCCTTCGCGCTGTCGAATATGACGCTGCCGTCCGCGGCTATCCAGCTCACGCGGTATTTCTTCGCTTCAAGAGTTTCAAGATAGTCTTTGCCCGAGAGCTCTGTGCCGCGGGCGGCTATCTCGGTCTCGTCGCGGAGCGACCCCGCCTGTGACGACGAAAAATAGCCGTACAGGACGCTCATTATCACGGTCAGAAGAACTATGAACACGCCCATCGCCGCAAGGCATATAGAGCGGAATATTCTGCCTGTCATTACTTTGCCTCCATTCTGTACCCGACGCCGCGCACGGTCTGAATATAATCGCCGCAGGCGCCGAGCTTTGTACGCAGGGTGCCTATATGGACATCGACCGTCCGTGTCTCGCCGAAGAAGTCGTTACCCCAGACGCTGTTCATTAAGTGCTCACGCGTGAAAACCATACCGGGATTTTCAAGAAACAGGCGGAGAAGCTCATACTCTTTAAGAGTAAGCGTCACCCGCTCGCCACATACGGTCACGGTATGCTCCGCAAGGTTCATTGAGACGGCGCCGGCGGTGAGCGACTTTGTCGCCTCGGGCGATGCGCGGCGGAGCACGGCACGGACACGCGAGACCATCTCCATCATCCCGAACGGCTTTGCAAGATAGTCATCCGCCCCGAGGTCAAGCCCGGTGACCTTATCGTACTCGGTCGCCTTTGCCGTCGCCATTATCACCGGGACAGCCGATGTCGCGGGATTTGCGCGGAGTTTTTTAAGTATGCTTATCCCGTCCTCGCCGGGGAGCATTATATCAAGTATTATAAGCTGCGGCATCTCGGACGCGAGTGCCTCCCAGAGCTCGGGCGACGAGGAGAACCCCTTCGCCGGGAGACCCGAGGCACCGAGCGCATATATCATAAGATCCCGTATGCTTACATCATCCTCAACAAGGTATATCATGATTTTCTCTCCTTTTTATATAAATTCTATACCGGGAAGGTAAAGGCGACTGTCATTTTTGTGTAAAATCTCTGTAAAACAAACGCAGGTATATTGATAAAACATAACTTTTATTTACATTTTACTATGAAACGGAGGAAGAAAAATGAGAATTGCCGTAAACGGCTGCACCGGGCGGATAGGTGCGCTCCTCTGCCGCGCGCTCATGCGGGAGGAGACCTCCGGGGGAAACACGCTCGCCGGCGGGGTGAGCCGACATCGACCCCCGTGTATCGATTTCGCATGGGCGGAGAGGCTCTCCGGGCTCCCGGAATGTGACGCGGTCGCCGACTTTTCCTCCCGGGAATGTACGAAAGATGTCCTGTCCTTCTGCCTCTCCCGCCGGCTCCCGCTGCTTATCGGGACGACGGGGCAGACGGAGGAAGAACTTTCCGACATACGGCGCGCGGCGGGGCGGATCCCCGTATTTCTCTCTCCCAATCTCTCGCTCGGAATGGCGGCGCTCACAGAATACGCATATGCCGCGGCGCGGCTCTTCCCCGAGGGGGACATAGCGGTTACCGAGGCGCACAGAAAGGGCAAGGCAGACGCCCCGAGCGGGAGCGCCCGCGCTCTCTGCGAGCGACTGCGCGATGCGGGAAGAGACGAGATACCGGTGTACTCCCTCCGCCTCGGCAATATGCCGGGCGAGCACATTTTCACGCTGACAACCGGGTATGAAACGCTTATGATAATCCACCGGGCGGAGGGACGGGAGGTTTTCTCCGCCGGGGCGATACGCGCGCTGAATTTCCTCTCCGGGCGTGCGCCGGGCTTATACGGCATGGACGACCTTATAGGGAGATAGCGGCGGGCGCATATCCGCCGGGCAAAATACGACAGGCGTGGCGACAGTCATGATGCGGCAGGCGCGACGACAAGAAAGGCACAGCGCAGGCGCAGCGGGCAAAACAGAGTATCTGCCCTACTCCCGCGGGAGGACACCGGTGTTATCAAACGGCGGAATAAAGCTCTCCGCGGCAGCGCCGCCCTCCTGTATAAAGGCGTTTGTCACGCCTATACGCATAGCGTATTCGCACAGGTCGCGGTACTCCTCGCGGCTCACGGGGCGGGAGAGCTCATGCGGGAGATTCGGCATGGGCGTATACTGGCTCATAAGGCTTATTACTATATTGTCGCCATAGGTATGATAGAGGTATGCGACCGACCGCTTTGCCTCCGCTACCCTGCCGGGTAAAAGAAGTATGCGAACGATGACGCCCCGCTTCATTATCCCCTCATTACCATACACGGGTGTGGGGGATATGCGCATCATCTCCTCTATCGCGGCGCGGGCGACCGCCGGGTAATCCGGGGCGGCGGAATACTTTACCGCAAGCTCCTCCCCGGAATATTTAAGGTCCGGGAGAAAGATATCCACCCTGCCCGCGAGGGCGCGTATTGTCTCTCTCGTATCGTAGGAGGATGTGTTCCATATAAACGGGAGGTCAAAGCCACGGCTCCGTGCCATGTCTATCGCCTCTGTAACCGAGGGCGCAAAATGCGTCGGGGTGACGAGGTCGATATTATGCGCGCCGGCGGCGCGGAGCTCAAAGAAGATATCCGAGAGGCGGGCAGTGTCTACCTCTATGCCGCTCTCTCCCCGGGAGATCACCCGGTTCTGGCAATAGATACAGCCGAGCGAGCAGCCGGAGAAAAAGACCGCACCCGCGCCGCGAGTGCCGGATATCGGCGGCTCCTCCCACATATGGAGGGCGGCGCGCGCGACGACCGGTGAGTTTCCCATGCGACAGGCGCCACGCCCGCCCGAGTCTCTCATGGCGCGGCACATCCTTCCACATAGGGTGCAGGGCGAATATATGAGCGGGCGCCCGTATTCATATTTTTCTTTTACGGTTTCGTTCATAGAGGACCCCCGCGGCACTTGACAGTGCGGATAATTTATGCTATACTTCAATAAAAATGAACCTGAATAAAAATCAAACTTGGCGGATGACCGCGCAAACAGCGGCTCCCACCGGAGGTAACATGACCGAGAAGAGAAACGGATACATAAGCTGGGACGAATATTTCATGGGGGTTGCGCTCCTCGCCGCGGAGAGGTCGAAGGACCCGAACACCCGCGTCGGCGCATGTATTGTCGACAGACAGCGCAGAATACTCTCGACCGGATACAACGGCTTCCCGCAGGGGTGCTCTGACGACGAGTTCCCGTGGAACCGCGACGCGTCTCTCGGCGAGACGAAATACAATTTCGTCGTACATGCGGAGCTCAATGCGATACTCAACACGCGGGGAAAATCCCTCGCGGACTCTATTCTCTACGTCGCGCTCTTCCCCTGTAACGAATGTGCAAAAGCGATAATACAGGCGGGGGTACGCGAGGTTATCTATCTCTCTGACAAGTACCGTGGGACGGAGTCCACCGAGGCGTCACGCAGGATGATGACGGCGGCGGGAATAAAGCTAACGAAATTCAAGCCCACAAGATCCGAGATAGTCTTAAATTTTGAGGTCGAAAAATAATTTTTCCCGGAAAAATAATATTCAGAGGAGCACCGAGGCTTTGACGCCGAGGTGCTCCTCGGCTTTTTTCAGTGTGGAGGAAGCAGTCCCCTGCGCCATCTCTCCCCTGCCGCCGCCGCGACCCGAGAGCGCGAGGTTGAGCGCACGCACATGCGGGGCTATATCCTCCCCGCGACAGGCGAGGACATATCTGTAATTTCCCTCCTCGCCGGACAGGGCAAGGGTGAGCCCGCCGGCTCTCTCCTTTGCGGAGTCGGCAAAGGCGCGTAGCGCCTCCGGCTCTGTATCCCGGAGCAGGCATATCCGGTTCCCGTCGGTATACGGGAGGGAGGCGCCGAGCCGGGTGGCAACCGAGGTGCGGTATGCGCGGTACTCTGCCTCCGTGTCACGCATGTCCGAAACCGTCTTTGCGACAGCCTTCGCACACTCCGGAATGGGGGCGGAGAGACAGGCTGAAATTTTGCGGAGCGTCTCGTGCTCCTCCGAAAGTATGCGGTAGGCTCTCACCCCGGCGGTAAGATACACCCGGGTGCCGCCCTTATGCTTTTCCGAATAAAGCACCTTTATTATTCCTATCTCTCCGGTCGAGCGGACATGCGGCGCGCAGCAGGCGCAGACATCGACGCCGTCTATCGAAACAAGGCGCAGCTCACCCGCGGCGTACTCGCCCTTTGAGCGATAGGAGATATTCGCCGCCTCCTCTGACGTCGGATAGTATGCGACGATGGGGATATTGCGGTAGACCGCGAGATTTGCCTCATATTCCGCCGCAGCGAGCTGTTC
>CALDMI010000009.1 GCA_937914815.1 uncultured Clostridia bacterium | reverse complement strand
CCGCGATATTCGGTAAGACCGAAAAAATCCGAAAATAATTTTAAGAGCCGTGCGGGAGTTAATTCTCTCGCCGGTTTTTATTGTTCTTTTTATCGTTCAAGGTTGAAATCCTCCGGATTTCCTCAAAATCTTATTAAAGGATTTTTTCTATCGCCGACCGCGGGACTCATCGTATGTGTATACGATTATCGCCCCGTGTTCGGGCGATTCTTCCTCAAATCTCCGCCGTCCGCCCCCGCGATATTCGGTAAGACCGAAAAAATCCGAAAATAATTTTAAGAGCCGTGCGGAGGGCAACCTTCGTGCGGCTTTTTCTTCTCGTAAATTTATGTTTTTTCGGGCGGCAGGGCTTGACACAGGCGGAAAAATGAGTTAAAATACAGATACAATATAACCTATAAAGGCAATGACGGAGAGAGTAGCCCCGCAGGGCGGCACAGAGAGCCGGGGACGGTGAGAGCCCGGTGCGGTATGCGGACGCGAAAATCACTCCCGAGCCGCGGCGCAGAAAGTCACGCGGAGGGCACGTCCCACCATGCGACAAGTAAGTGTCGACGCGGGCGCGGCGTAAAAGCGCGGCATATTCTTCGTATGCTGAAAATGGGTGGTTAAACAAAGCTGTCTTTGTCCCGTTTCGACGGGGCATTTTTTTGTTATTCCGAGTATTAATTTTGGAGGATATAAAATGGCGGACATCTACGAAAAAGTACAAACCGATATGAAGTTCACCGAAAGGGAGCGCGCGGTGCGCAAATTCTGGGAGGAGAACAAGATATTCGAGCGGAGCATGGAGGGCAAAAAAGGAGGCGAATTTACCTTCTACGAGGGTCCCCCGACCGCAAACGGAAAGCCGCATATAGGGCATGTCCTGACCCGCGTAATAAAGGACCTCATCCCGAGATACAAGACCATGAAGGGCATGTGCGTCCCCCGCAAGGCGGGCTGGGACACGCACGGTCTGCCGGTTGAGCTCGAGGTCGAGAAAAAGCTCGGCATCGACGGCAAGGACCAGATAGAAAAATACGGTCTCGAGCCGTTTATAAACCACTGTAAGGAGTCGGTCTGGAAGTACCGCGGAATGTGGGAGGACTTCTCCGGCACCGTCGGCTTCTGGGCGGATAACGAACACCCGTACGTAACCTACGATAACAACTTTATCGAGTCCGAGTGGTGGGCTCTTCGCAAAATATGGGACAAGGGGCTCCTCTACAAGGGCTACAAGATAGTCCCCTACTGCCCCCGCTGCGGTACCCCGCTCTCCTCTCACGAGGTGGCACAGGGCTATAAGACTGTAAAGGAGCGCTCGGCTGTCGTGCGCTTCAAATGCAAAGACGAGGACGCCTATCTTCTCGCATGGACCACGACGCCGTGGACCCTGCCCTCAAACGTCGCGCTCTGCGTGAACCCGGACGAAACCTACTCAAAGGTAAAGGCAGCCGACGGAAAGACTTATTATATGGCAAAGGCGCTGCTTGACAGCGTGCTCGGATCCCTTGCAAAAGACGGGGAAAAAGCATACACGCCCCTCGCCGAAATGAAGGGCAGCGACCTTGTAGGCAAGGAATACGAGCCCCTCTTTGAGTGCACCGGAAAGAAAGCCGCCGAACTCGGGAAGAAGGCGCACTACGTAGTCGCCGACAACTATGTAACCATGAGCGACGGTACCGGTATAGTCCATATCGCCCCCGCATTCGGAGAGGACGACTCCCGCGTCGGACGGGCGAACGACCTGCCCTTTATTCAGTTTGTCGACGGCAAGGGAGACCTCACGCCCGAGACCCCCTACGCCGGGGTGTTCGTAAAGAAAGCCGACCCGCTCATTCTCGCAGATCTCGAGAAAGAGGGCAAGCTCTTCTCCGCCCCGAAGTTTGAGCACGATTATCCGCACTGCTGGAGATGCGGCACGCCGCTCATCTACTACGCCCGCGACACGTGGTTCATAAAAATGACCGCCGTGCGCGAAAATCTTATCCGCAACAACAATACCGTAAACTGGATACCCGAGAGTATCGGAAAAGGAAGATTCGGCGACTGGCTCGCGAATGTTCAGGACTGGGGTCTCTCGCGTAACCGCTACTGGGGCACGCCGCTCAACATCTGGGAGTGCTCCTGCGGACACCGCCACTCGGTAGGCTCTATCGAGGAGCTGAAAAGCATGTCCGACAACTGCCCGGACAACATAGAGCTCCACCGCCCGTATATCGACGCCGTGACGCTCCGCTGTCCGAAATGCGGCGGGGTCATGAAGAGGGTCCCCGAGGTTATCGACTGCTGGTTTGACTCCGGCTCCATGCCCTTTGCACAGTGGCACTACCCCTTTGAGAACAAGGAGACCTTTGAGCGGCAGTTCCCCGCCGACTTCATAAGCGAGGGCGTCGACCAGACGCGCGGATGGTTCTATTCTCTCATGGCTATCTCGACGCTCATATTTGATAAAGCCCCCTACCGCAACGTCCTCGTGCTCGGTCACGTGCTCGACAAGGACGGGCAGAAGATGTCAAAGTCGAAGGGCAACGCCGTCGACCCGTTCGAGATGCTCGGTGAGTTCGGCGCGGACGCTATCCGTTGGTACTTCTACTCGAACTCTGCGCCGTGGCTCCCGAACCGCTTCTATAAGGAGGCTGTTATAGAGGGGCAGCGCAAGTTCATGGGCACGCTCAAAAACACCTATGCGTTCTACGTTCTCTATGCGAATATAGACAGCTTTGACCCGACGAAATATACCCTTGACAGAAACAAGCTCACCGTCATGGACAGGTGGATTCTCTCGAAGCTCAACAGTGCCGTGCGCGACGTCGATAAAAATCTCTCGGAGTACAAGATAACCGAGTCCACGCGCGTGCTCGAGGAGCTTGTCGACGACCTCTCAAACTGGTACGTCCGCCGTTGCCGCGAGAGATACTGGGTCAAGGATATGACCGACGACAAGATAACCGCCTATCTGACGCTCTATACCTGCCTTGTGACAATATCGAAGCTCGCCGCCCCGTTCATTCCGTTCATGACCGAGGATATGTACAGAAACCTCGTCTGCTCGGTTGACAAGAGCGCGCCGGTATCCGTCCACCTCTGCGACTATCCGACCGTCGACGAGACGCTTATCGACAAGTCGCTCGAGGAGGCGATGGACGAGGTTGTCGACGTCGTCGTCCTCGGCAGAGCCTGCCGCAATGCCGCCGCGATAAAGAACCGCCAGCCGGTCGCAAAAATGTATGTCCGCGAAAAGGACGGCAAGGTCCCGGATAAGTCGTTTATCGGCGTCATAGCCGACGAGCTGAACGTAAAGGACGTTGAGTTCACCGACAATGTCCGCGACTTCACAACGTATAATTTCAAGCCACAGCTCCGCACCGTCGGTCCGAAGTACGGAAAGCACCTCGGGGAAATAAGAACCCTCCTCACGTCGCTTGACGGAAATGCCGCGATGGACGAGCTTGACGAAAAAGGCTCTCTTACACTGACCTTCTCTGACGGTGAGACCGCCGGACTCACAAAGGACGACCTCCTTATAGAGATGACGCAGAAGGAAGGCTTTGAGTCCGTCTCCGACGCAACGAATACCGTCGTTATAGACAAGCGCCTCACCCCCGAGCTTATCGAGGAGGGGAATGTGCGCGAGCTTATCTCGAAGATACAGACAATGCGCAAAGACTCCGGCTTTGAGGTCATGGACCGCATCCGCGTCGCCTTCTCCGGCAACGAGAAGATAGCCGCCATAGCCGCGCGCAACGCAGACGAGATAAAGAATGACACCCTCGCCGACGATATAATCTCCGACGCCACCCTGAAATTTGCAAAAGAGTGGAACGTCAACGGCGAAACGGTTATGATCTCGGTTGAAAAACAGTGAGCAATTGACAATTAGCAATTAGCAGTTAGCAATTGGCAAATTGCAAACAATTGCTTACAATCAAGCGTCACAATAACCAAATCAAACAGTAAAAGGCTGCCCAAAAAGGAGCAGCCTTTTTTCGCGTTTTTGCCTCTGTAAATAATACACGGGTGCGCGCCGGCACTCTCTCAATATTCCGTAAGCAAAAAGCCCATATAAAGTGGGAGAGTGAGGAGCCTGTCATTTCTGCCGACATTGTACTCACCGAGCTTTATTGCGCCGCCAACATGGTATTTCTCCGGGTGGGCAAGAATTGTTTTCGCACTTTTTACATTCCCGGTGGCAGCCTTGACTTCAATCAGCGTCGCCGCGCCCTTATATCTTATCACAAAGTCCACCTCAAGACCCGAGTCTTTATGATAATAGTAGAGCTTCCGCCCCATTTTGGAGAAAATATCCGCCATGAGATTTTCAAATATAGCCCCCTTATACCCATACAGGTTTCCCTGCAGAATATCATACTGGGTGCCGTCCTCGAGCATACTGACAAAAAGCCCTGTGTCCCTCATGTAAACCTTGAATATTTCATCTATGGCATTGCCGTCAAGCGGCAGCTCCGGTAGTGAGAGGTTATAGCACCGCGAAACAATGCCCGCGTCCTCAATCCACTGAAGGCTCCCGCTGAATTTTGAAGCCGTGCCGCCCTTTTTGACGAGCGAGTACCGGAATTTTTTATTTTCCTTGCTGAGCTGCTTCGGGATTGACTGAAAAC
>CALDMI010000008.1 GCA_937914815.1 uncultured Clostridia bacterium | reverse complement strand
TAAAATCCGAGGCGAGCGCCGGGACGGTCACGGGAAGGTCTGTCGCACTACCTCCCGCCATTATAAGGCAATCTATATCACCGCGCATATCATGAAGAGCCGACGGCGGGTATACATTCACCCCCGGTATACTCACTTCACCGTACCTCGATGTAAAGACCCCGACGACATCAAAGCCGAAAGCGGCGGCAAGATTAAGGGCGGCGCGACCGATATTTCCGTAACCCACTATTCCGACTGTCATAAAAATCCTCCTGTGTTTTCTGACAGTCTATGCGGGAGACTACGAAAAAATGACGGTGCGGAATTAAAACGGTACGGTGAAAACGCATGAAAAGGGGCGTGAAAATGATACACGCCCCAATACTTCCAGCATTTCCGGATATTTTTTTGCGGTTTTTATGCCCGGGTAAATATGCCGTCACACGTTGCCGTGCGACATAAGAACCGAGGTGCCCTCAATGGTAAGAATACCGAAAGACGGACGCACACCCACCGCGGGACGGGATATGCTCCCGGGGTTGAAAAGGGCTATTCTCCTGCCCGAGACCTCGCACCACTCCTCCGTCGGTATATGAGTATGCCCGAAGAGGACTATATCGCACCCCCGCTCACGAGCGTAGTAAAGCAGACGGTCGCACCCACCCTTTACTCCGAAGAGGTCACCGTGGCAGATAAGTATTTTCTTCCCCTCAAGGGTTATCTCCTCCGTGCGCCCCGCCACTTGTTCAAAGCAGACATGCGAGAAATCACAGTTTCCGCGGACAAAATATTTTGCCGCCGGGGAGCGGTATACCGCCTCCTCAAAATCGCGGAGCCCGTCGCCGAGGAAGAATATAACCTCCGCATCCTTATGCATGGCTATCACGCGGCGCATGCCGTCCGCATCACCGTGCGAATCCGAAAAAACAAGGCATTTCATAAAAATCTCCTGCGGGTCATTCCTCCCGCCGCGGAAAATATATTTTAGCTGTCGGTGGCGCCCATAAAAGCGGGATTTCTCTGTGTCACCGACAGCTTTTTTCGCATACTCTGTAAGCAGACGACGCAAAGGAGGTGCGAAAATGAAAATAGACCGAGAAAAGCTGAAAACATACGCCGCCATGCCCGACAGAGAGCTCTGGGCAAATATAGTAAAGCTCGCGGCGGAGCGCGGGATAAAGCCCCCGGAGAACGACCCGCCGCACGAGGAGCTCGAAAAGCTCCGCGCCATTGTAATGTCCCCGGAAAAGCTCAATGTCATTGCCGCAATGAGGGTCATAAACGGTTACAGAAAGGAGCACGGGATCTGATGGACGGGGCGAGCGAAAGAGCCGCCGACGGGCGTGCGCCGGAAAATGTCCCCTACTCTGCCGCCGGTACGGATACAGGAGAAAGTGTTGCGGTCTCCGCCACGGCGGGCAGGAGCGGCATGAGCGCCGCGGAGCGGCGGCGGCTCCTCTGTGCTATCAAGCCCGCGCTCTCAAAGCGAAGGGCGGATGCGATAGACTCAATACTCCCTCTTATAGACATAATAGATCTGTTTTCCGGGAGGTGACGAATGTATTCAAGAAATATTACGCCGGAGGAAAAGGAAGAGATAAAAATCCCCGACAGCTACTCCGGCATAGCCTTTGGAAAAGCAGCGGAGCTGCCGCCCGAGGCAGCCGAGCTCCCCGCCCCGGAGGGCGGCGTCAGGAAAGGGGAGATAAAATCCTCTCCGAGCGCAATCGGAATACATAGCGACGGAGCGGTGCGCGACGGGGGCGCGAAAGGTAACGATGCAGGCGCGCCACCGCGCGCGGAGGTTGCGGGAACTCCCGACAGTGGCTCCGCCGCGGCGGGGGCTATCCTCGATGCGCTCACCGGCGGAGGAGCGGGACCGAAAGACGGTCACAGTGACACGGTGCCGGTATCGGGCGACGGCGGCGGGATAGGCTCGCTCCTCTCTTCCCTCCTCCTCGGTGGGGACGGCAAAGGTCGGCTCACACATCTTTTCGGCTCGCTCATGAGAGGCGGGCTCCCCGGTTTTATGGGCGGACGGGCGCCGGACGGTGGCGACAAAGGCAAAAAGAAACCGGGGTTTTCCCTGCCGTCGCTCGGCGCGGAGGAGATAATCCTGCTGTGTGCCGCGGCGCTCCTCTTCTTCTCAAAGGAGGGCGACCGGGAATGTGCCCTTATAATTCTTCTGCTGCTATTTATAAAGTGACCGATTACGAGAATACCGCGCCCTGTGCCATACGGTACGGAGCGCGGATTTTTCCTTTTTAGCGGCGGGCGCGGACGGTGAATGTCGCGCGTACCGCCGATTTACGGTATCAGAAAAGCGAGAACTGGTTTGTCTCCGTCAGTCCGTCAAGAGTTCCGTGGCGGCGGAGAATTTCTATTACGGCTTTTGATATTCCCGTGCGCTCACGCAGATCCTCTATCGAATAGAACTCCGAGCGTCCGCGCACCTCGACTATCTTATCCGCGGCGGTGTCGCCGAGACCCGGCAGAGCGTTGAACGGCATGCGGACGGCGCCGTCCTCCGGCAAAAATGCCCGGGAGGCGGATTTCATAAGGTCGACCTTCAGGAATTTTATCCCTCTCGCCTGTGCTTCGCGCACCATTTGCAGGGTGGCTAAAAGTTCCTTGTCCTTTGCCGTCGCGTCCTCCTTGTCGGAGAGTTCCTTTATGGCGTCGGAGACCCCGCGGTAGCCCTTTACGGCTATCTCGGCGTCAAAGCCGCCGGGGGCAACCGAGAGGAAGCCCGCGTAAAACTCGACGGGGTAGTATATCTTATACCAGCAGAGGCGGATAGCCGACATGACATATGCCGCGGCATGCGCCTTCGGGAAGAGGTACTTTATCTTCTTACAGGAAGCTATATACCAATCCGGCACATTGTGCTCTATCATGGTTGCCTCCTGCTCCGGGGTCAGTCCCTTACCCTTTCTGACGCCCTCCATTATCTTGAAGGAGACCGAATTGTCTATTCCGTGGCGGATGAGATAAAGCATTATTCCGTCACGGGTTCCGACGACATCGGATATCGTGCATATTCCCTGCTTTATAAGGTCCTGCGCGTTTCCGAGCCACACATCGGTGCCGTGGGTCAGACCCGAGATCTGGAGAAGGTCGGCAAATGAGCGCGGCTTTGCATCAAGGAGAACCTGCTGTATAAACGGGGTGCCGAACTCGGGGATACCGAAGGTGGCAAGGGGGTTACCCCCTATGTCGTCCGGGGTTATGCCGAGGGGGGCGGGGCTGTAAAACAGCTCGTATATCGACTTGTCGTTCATCTTGACATCAAGGACGCTCGTCCCGGTGTACTTCTCGAGCATTTTGTACTTTGTCGGAACATCGTGCCCGAGCTCGTCAAGCTTCAGTATCGTATCATGAAGATAGGAGAACTGAAAGTGCGTTGTGACGGTGCCGGAGTGCGGGTCGTCTGCCGGGTGCTGTACCGGGGAGAAGTCGTGAATGTCGTACTCCTTCGGGACGACTATTATTCCTCCGGGGTGCTGTCCGGTCGTCTTCTTTACGCCTATCAGGCAGGAGACGATATGCGAGACCTCGGCTTTCGGAATTTTTATCTGCCGCTCCTCAAGATATTTGTTGACATAGCCCCATGCTATCTTATCGCCGAGGGTACCTATCGTTCCGGCGCGGAACACATGTCCCTCTCCGAAAAGCTCCTCGGTATATTTATGTACCTTACCCTGAACATCTCCGGAGAAGTTCAGGTCTATATCCGGCGATTTCTCACCGTAGAAGCCGAGGAAGGTCTCGAACGGTATATCGTGTCCGTCCTGATACATCGGCTCTCCGCACACGGGACAGTTTTTATCCGGGAGGTCAAAGCCGGAGCCGACCGAACCGTCGGTTATAAACTCCGAATGGCGGCACCGCTTACATCTGTAATGCGGCGGGAGGGGGTTTACCTCCGATATTCCCGACATCGTCGCGACAAAGGACGAGCCGACCGAACCGCGGGAGCCGACCTGATATCCGAGGCTCTCCGAATATGCGACGAGCTTTACCGCTATCATATAGAGGACGGCGAAGCCGTGGTCTATTATCGAGGTTAACTCCTTATCAAGCCGCTTTTCGACTATCTCCGGGAGCGGGTCGCCGTACCACTCATGCGCGCGGCGCCAGCAGGACTCGCGCAGCTCCTCATTCGCGCCGGGGAGCGAGGGCTCATACCTCCCTTTCGGTATCGGGCGTATCTTCTCGCACATATCGGCGATGCGGTTCGGGTTCTCTATTACGACCTCGCGGCAGGCTTCCTCCCCGAGGTACTCAAATTCAAGGAGCATTTCCTCGGTCGTTCTGAGGTATATCGGCATGGATTTATCGGCGTCCGAGAACTTCATGCCCGCGAGAAGTATTCTCCGGAGGAACTCGTCCTCTTTATTCAGGAAGTGCGCGTCACAGGTTGCGCAGACGGGCTTTCCGAGTTTCTTTCCGAGCTCGTATATCTGCCGGTTTATATCACGGAGCACCTCGTCCGACGCCACCTTTCCCTCCTCTACGAGGAAGTGGTTATTGCATATCGGCTGAATTTCAAGGTAGTCGTAAAAGCGCACTATCTCGGCTATATCGTCCTCGGACGCGCCTTCGAGTATCGCGCG
>CALDMI010000007.1 GCA_937914815.1 uncultured Clostridia bacterium | reverse complement strand
GCGGACAGCCTTGTCGAAGTATTCAAAGGCACGGCGGCGGTCAACCGGGGTCCCAACTCCGTCGCGGTAGCATATCGCGAGCTCACGCATAGCGGGCACATAGCCCATAGCAACCGAGACGGCATAGAGGCGGAACGCCGCCTCGCGCGGGGTCTCCGGGTCCTTTGCCCGCTCAAAGCAATTCTCGCGCTTTCCGGTGAGCTCGTCCGCCTTATCGGAGGCGGAGCGGTTGCCGCCCTTGGCGGCGCGGCTGTAAAGCTCAATCGCCCCCGGAATATCGCGCGGGACGTAATCCCCATCGCAGAGCAGGTCTCCGACGGTCTCGAGCGCGGACATGTCGCCGCTCTCCCCGGCGCTCATGTAATACTTTATCGCCTTTTCGGGGTCGGCGGGGACGCCCTTGCCGTCAAGGTAAATATCTCCGAGATAGACATACGCCTCCGTAGCGCCGTGTGACGCGGCGGCGATAAGGGTCGTGACGGCGCGCGCGCCGTCAGGGGTACAGCCGCGCCCCTCGGCATAGAGCCTACCGACGGTAGCCTCGGCGTGAAGATCGCCGAGCTGTGCCATTATCTCGTTAAGCCGCAGGTATGCCGAGTCGATTTTATATTTCTCCGCGTCGCGGATAAGGCGCGAGAGGAAGCGCGGATAGTCGCGCAGGGTGTGGCGCGGCGGCTGTTTTGCCTTGACGTTCCGGAGCCGGTACGCCATTCTGATAACGGTTATCGGCGGGAGATTGAAGCGGTCAAGATACCACTTTGCATACTCCTCCGACCTCTCGCACCCGACGCCGTTATAATATCTCTTCGCCATCGTGACTATCGAGTCTGTGTCCTCGCAGTCGGCGCAGATCGCATAGTAGTAGTTCGCGGTCTCCTCGTCCCCATGTGAGGAGAAGTATTCGGCGACCTCCGGGAACGCCTCCTTACAGCCGAGGACGGCGGAATAGAGGAGCCAGAACTCGGCTACCCCGGAGTTCACCCGCCCGGCAAGGTGGGAGTACCGGTATGCGGCGTAGGCGTCGTTCTGCTCTGCCGCGAGGCGGAAGTACTGCATTGCGAGGTCAAGATCGCGCTCTACCATATTCCCCTTCTCGAGAAATCTTCCGTACTCTCTCTGCGACTCGGCAATCCCGGCGTCCGCAAGTATGTGATGCTCCTCGAGCACCGTCTCGTAATCTTTAGCCGAGACAGCCTCCGCGAGGGCGCGCTTATGCTCTTTTATCTCTTCTTTTTCAAATGTTATCGCGGCGCCGCAGACAGGGCAATTTCTGCCTGTATAGGTTATCGGACTGCCGCAGTTCTTGCAGATTATCATATGTAGCCTCCCGCGCACTCAAAGTCTATAAAATATTTTAGCATGCGGAGAATTTTTTGTCAACCGAGATAAATAATTTGTCGCACCGGAAGAAAAAATAATTAAAGAATGGTCGCCGACGGAGCTTTCCCGAAAGGCGACCGCAAAAACGAAAGGAGAAAGACATGTTCGGAAAAGCAGAAAAGAAAAAGAAACACCCCTGCCTGAAAATTGCCCTCGGAGCGATAGGGACTATCGGAGTAATCTCCGCGCTCTCCGCCGGGAAGCGCGCGGTGAGCGAGGGAATGAAGAAAATGTTCATGAAGATGAAAGAGAAGTTCACCTGCATGAAAAAGTGCGCCGAGGAAATGAAAAAATAGCTCCCGGCTATCCACCAAAGCGGGCGGGCGGCATATACTGAAAACAGGCGGGTCACGGGCGGACATACCGGATTTTTCCGGGGTTTGCCACGCCCCGCCGCAGTACTCTCTGGAGCAATTGACAAAAAATGAAGATAACTGTCAGGGGTCAGGACGCGCGCATGCGCCGCCTCGCCTCCCTCATTTCGGAGGGCGGGGAGATCTGGGACTTTGACGCCGTCCTGCTCCTTCCGATACCGTCCACACGCGACGGAATACACATAAACGGTACCGGCGAGACCTTCGGCTCCGTTGACCCGGTACGGGGCGGCGGGCGCAC
>CALDMI010000006.1 GCA_937914815.1 uncultured Clostridia bacterium | reverse complement strand
TATGCTTGTCAAGGAGTAAAAAGAAAATTTTTCCGCGGGGGCGGTTATATTTGCCATGCGGCAAAGCCGGGAATGTCGCCGGGGCGGAGGCAAAGGAAAAGCCGGACCGGGGGACGAGCCCTCGGTCCGGCGGGTTATCCGATTGTCCCCTTACGGGTCAATCAGATGTTTGTGTCGTTATAGAAGTCCACAAGGCGGGTAAGTCTCTCGTACTTAGCCTTTGCATTCTTCTCTGCCTTCTCGAAGAGGACCTTTGCTCTCTCCGGGAATGCCTGTGCAAGTCTCGTATAGCGAGCCTCACCGTTTATGAAGTCCTGATAGGAGGCTGTCGGAGCCTTGGAATCAAGGGTGAAGGGATCCTTGCCCTCTGCCTTCAATGCCGGGTTGAAGCGGAACATATGCCAGTAACCCGCGTCAACAGCCTTCTTCATCTCTGCCTGGCAGTTAGCCATACCGCCCTTTATGGAGTGCATCTCACAGGGAGCGTAGCCTATGACAAGCGAGGGTCCGTGATAAGCCTCTGCCTCGGCTATCGCCTTGAGCGTCTGGCTCATGTCCGCGCCCATTGCAACCTGTGCGACATAGACATATCCGTAGGACATTGCTATCTCGGCGAGGTTCTTCTTGCCTATCTCCTTACCGGCGGCGGCAAACTGCGCAACCTGACCGATATTGGAGGACTTGGAAGCCTGTCCGCCGGTGTTGGAATAAACCTCGGTATCGAATACCATGACATTGACGTCCTCACCGGACGCAAGAACGTGGTCAAGACCGCCGAAGCCGATATCGTATGCCCATCCGTCTCCGCCGAAGATCCATACAGCCTTCTTGGAGAGGTACTGCTTATCGCGGAGGATCTTATCCCTGAGCTCCGACTTGCAGTCGCAGCCCTCGAGCATAGCGACGAGAGCCTTTGTAGCCGCCTCGTTTGCCTTGCCGTCCTCGAGCGTATTGAGATATGCGTCGATTACCGCGAGCTTCTCCTCGTCCTTGACCTCGTCGCGGAGCTCTCTTACATAGCCGATGAGCTTGTTTCTGAGAGTCTTCTGACCGATGTAAAGACCGAGACCGTGCTCCGCATTATCCTCGAACAGCGAGTTGACCCATGCGGGACCTCTGCCGCTCTCGCGGTTTACGGTATAAGGAGTTGCAGGAGCGGAGCCACCCCATATGGAGGAGCATCCGGTCGCATTGGATATATACATTCTCTCGCCGAAGAGCTGTGTGACAAGTCTCGCATAGGAGGTCTCGGCACAGCCCGCGCAGGAGCCCGAGAACTCAAGCAGCGGCTGCTTGAACTGGGAGCCCTTTATGGTTACGTTGACAAGCTCGGACTTCTCGGACACATTGTGCACCGCGTAGTCGAAAGCTGCCTGCTGATAAAGTCCCTTAGCCATAGGAACCATGTTGATAGCGAGCTTCGGCGCCGCGAGCTTTGCAGCCGCCTTAGCCTTTGCCTTTGCGTCAAGCTCGGGCTGCTCCTCCGCTACCTTCTTCGCAGCGTCCGCGAGTGCCTTATTCGACACGGGGCATGCCTTCACGCAGAGCGTGCATCCCATACAGTCAAGGGCGGAGACCGCCATCGTGAACTTGTAATTTGTCTTGATTACCGGCTTTGCGGTAAAGGTGGTCGACGCGGGAGCCGCGGCAGCCTCCTCCTCGGTCATAGCGAACGGGCGGATAGCGGCGTGCGGGCAGACGAACGCACAGTTGTTGCACTGTATGCAGTTCTCGGCATGCCATTCGGGAACCGAGACGGCGACGCCGCGCTTCTCATACGCTGCTGCGCCCTGCGGATAGGTACCGTCAACGTACTTCTCGAACGAGGAGACGGAGAGCGAATCGCCCTTCATACCTACGACGGGGAGAACTATGTCGTTTACGAATTCGACAAGGTCGGCTCTCTTGCCGGTTACCTTTGCGGCGGGGGCGGTCTTTCCGGCGTCCTTCCACGCGGCGGGGACGTCGACCTTATGGAGG
Organism: uncultured Clostridia bacterium; assembly: GCA_937914815.1. GTDB lineage: Bacteria > Bacillota > Clostridia > Oscillospirales > CAG-272 > UBA1740. The sequence goes on along the minus strand of CALDMI010000006.1, from coordinate 1,349 downwards.
GCGTCCTTACCGGCGTCTATTGCCTTATGGTTGAGGTCGACTATATCCTGTCCCTTCTTCAGGTAGGACTTCGTCGCCATGTACTTCATGTATCCGATAGCCTCGTCGATCGGAAGAATCTTTGCGAGGGTGAAGAACGCGGACTGAAGAACCGTATTCTTGACCTTTGCATTTCCGAGGTCTATTGCAAGCTTCGTCGCGTTTATCGTATAGAAGCTTATGTTGTTGTTTGCGATATAGGACTTGACCGATGCGGGAAGATTTGCGTCAAGCTCATCGTCCGACCACTGGCAGTCAAGGAGGAAGGTTCCGCCCGGCTTTACGTCCGAGATCATGTCGTACTTTTCAAGGTAGGCATGGTTATGGCAGGCGACGAAATCAGCCTTATTGATGTAATAGGAGGACTTTATCGGCGAATCACCGAAGCGCAGGTGGGATATTGTTATACCGCCGGTTTTCTTCGAGTCGTACTGGAAGTACGCCTGAATGTACTTATCGGTGTGGTCGCCTATTATCTTTATGGAATTCTTGTTTGCACCGACGGTGCCGTCTCCGCCGAGACCCCAGAACTTGCACTGTATCATATCGTGCGGCGCGGTGTCCGGCGCGGGCTTCTCTTCAAGCGAGTGCCCGGTGAGGTCATCGACTATGCCGATTGTGAAGTGGTTCTTCGGAGCCTTCTTTGCAAGGTTCTCGTATACCGCAAAGACGGATGCCGGGGGCGTGTCCTTGGAGCCGAGACCGTATCTGCCGCCGACAACGGAGATTCCGGTTCTGCCGACCTCGGAGAGAGCGGCTATGACATCAAGGTAGAGCGGCTCACCGAGTGCGCCGGGCTCCTTCGTTCTGTCAAGGACGGCTATCTTCTTGACCGTCTTAGGAATAGCCTCGCTGAGCTTCTCTGCGACGAAGGGTCTGTAAAGTCTTACCTTGACAAGACCGACCTTCTCGCCCTTTGCAAGAAGATAATCTATGACCTCCTCCGCAACATCGCAGATAGAGCCCATCGCGATTATCACTCTGTCAGCGTCCGGAGCGCCGTAGTAGTTGAAGAGCTTATAATCGGTGCCGAGCTTCTCGTTCACCTTGTTCATGTAGTCCTCTACGATAGCCGGAAGAGCGTCGTAGTAGGGGTTGCACGCCTCTCTGTGCTGGAAGAATATATCTCCGTTCTCGGCAGAGCCGTGAAGCACAGGGTGCTCGGGGTTCAGGGCGCGGTTGCGGAACGCCTGTACAGCGTCCATATCGAGCATGTCCGCAAGGTCCTTATAATCCCATGCGGCAACCTTCTGTATCTCGTGAGAGGTACGGAAGCCGTCGAAGAAGTTAAGGAAAGGTACTCTGCCCTC
>CALDMI010000005.1 GCA_937914815.1 uncultured Clostridia bacterium | reverse complement strand
TTTAGGACGGGTGAACCCGGTGAAAGAGGTGTGCGAGATGGCGCATGCCGTCGGTGCTGTCGCCGTTATTGACGGTGCGCAGAGCACGCCGCACATTCCGGTAAACGTCCGGGAGCTCGGCGCGGACTTCTTCGCCTTTTCCGGGCATAAGCTCTACGGTCCTATGGGGATAGGCGTGCTGTACGGAAGATACGAGCTCCTTGACGCTATGCCGCCGTTTATGACGGGCGGCGAGATGATAGACTCGGTCTCACGCTACGACGCTGTGTTTTCCGAGCTCCCGCATAAATTTGAGGCGGGGACGGTAAATGCCGCAGGTGCGGCTGCTCTCGCCGCGGCGATAGAATATGTCTCTGGGATAGGCTTTGCCGAGATAGAAAGGCTTGAGTCCGATGTCACGGAGTACACCTTCGAAAAAATGAAAGCCATACCCCGTGTACACATTTTAGGCTCTGATAAGGCGGAGGAGCACCGCGGAATAATAACCTTTACGGTTGAGGGCGTGCACCCGCATGACATAGGAGAGATAATGGCGGCGGAGGGCGTGTGCATAAGAGCCGGGCACCACTGTGCGCAGCCGCTCTTAAATTTCCTCGGCTGCCGCTCGAGCGTGCGGGCGAGCTTCGCCTTTTATAACACGCGGGAGGACGCGGACAGATTTCTGTCGGTCCTTTCGTCGGTGAGGGAGAGAATGGGATATGCAGACTAACAGCTTTTATAACGAGATACTGACAGAGCATAATCTGCGCCCGGATTTCAGGCGCGACCTGCCGGGGGCGGACATAGTGCTCGACGGCGTGAATCCGAGCTGCGGTGACGAGATACAGCTGAAACTGAAAACCGATGGAGACAGAATAGTCGACGGGGCGTTTCTCGGCGACGGGTGCGCAATCTCGCAGGCGTCTGTCGACATCATGCTCGGAATGATAATAGGAAAGCGCAAGGAGGAGGCACTCCGCCTCGCGGATATTTTCATGCGCATGATACGCGGCGAGGCGAGCGAGGAGGAGATAGACTCGCTTGAGGAGGCGTCTGCACTTCGCGATATATCGCACATGCCCGCGAGGGTGAAGTGCGCCATGCTCGGCTGGCGGACTATGAAAGAGGCGCTCACCGGGCGGAGCCCGGAGGGGAAGTAACCCCGCTACGCAGTGTCAGAATACCATAAGAGCCGCCGCGCGGGCGTTACCCGCGGGCGGCTTTTAATTTATCTTAAAATTAATAATAAGTTAATACATTACTCTTTTCTTTAATGTTATAATCTATATACATAAAGAATTATTTTTATATCACGCGCCGCGGGCGCGGGGAGGAAATATGAGCTATCTTGAGCTTTCCGGGGTCGGAAAAATATATACGAGCGGCACCCTTGTGACACAGGCGCTGCGCAACGTGAGCTTCACGGCGGAGGCGGGCGAGCTCGTCGTCATTCTCGGCTCGTCCGGAGCGGGCAAGACGACGCTACTGAACCTCCTCGGCGGCATGGATTCGGCGAGCGACGGAAAGATAGCGCTCGACGGGAGGGAGATAACCTCGCTCGACCGCCGGGGGTTATGCGATTACAGGCGGAGGGACGTCGGCTTCGTCTTTCAGTTCTATAACCTTATGCCGAACCTCACGGCACTTGAAAACGTGGAGATAGCCGTCGAGATATGCCCGGATCACCTCGACCCGGAGCGGGTGCTCCGCGACGTCGGGCTCGGCGAGCGGCTCGCAAACTTCCCGGCACAGCTCTCCGGCGGAGAGCAACAGCGCGTGTCGATAGCGCGGGCTATCGCAAAGAACCCGAAGATACTTCTCTGCGATGAGCCGACGGGCGCACTCGATTACAGGACGGGAAAGACCGTCCTCTCGCT
>CALDMI010000004.1 GCA_937914815.1 uncultured Clostridia bacterium | reverse complement strand
AACGACGAGTATTATCAGCCATATCGGCGTGCTCTCTATCATGTCGGAGACATCGTTTTTTATCTCCTTGCCGATGAGCGCGCTTATCTGTGCATTGAGAAAGTTTCCGATGAGTGCACCAACGGTCATGAGGAGATTTGCAATGCAAAAGAGAATGAGAAATTCCGGTACGGTTATCCTGCTTTTTTCTTTACCGTAGGTTTTCATCTTCCGGATTATAAGATAGAAAACGCCGAACCCGAATATATATGTCGGCACCGTGTTGAGGATCCAGTTGACATATATGTTACTGAGTATTTCCGGAGCATCGAAAACAATTATCGCTACAAGCTCAAATGCGATAATGACAAAATAAGCCGCGGCAGTATATGCAATCAGTGCGAGAAAATACCTGGCATAACTTCTGCGCATAGAGCGCACAGCTCCATAAAGTGCGTCGCCGGAGTCGGAGCCTTCGTCCGGCTCGCGGTATTCGTTATCCTGCATGTGTCGCTCCTTTCGTGTGTCAGTTTTCGGTCTTTTTCTTGGATTTTTTCGGCGAGCATACAGCGCCGTAGGTGATGAGCAGGGCACCGACAACGAATATGAGGACAACGAATATCCAGAGTATCGTCGTGTCGGAGAGCAGTTGTTTTGCGAAGCAGTAGGTGCCGAATGAGAGCATGGCAATAGCTATGACGAGCTGCCATACCGGATACGGGCGGGATTCGCCACCGCGGTAGTAATATGCGCGGAAGATTTCGACCGTTCCGCGGAAGAAGAGACACAGCCCGAATATTGAGCATGCGCCGCTTATGTTGATGACATTGAACTGCGCGAGAATACAGCCGAGCGCGACAAACAGCAGGCATACCGATTCAATAACCGTGAGCACGGTTACAACATTGCGCCCGCCGCGTATAATCTTCGGCGCGAGGCAGAATGAGATGTATACGAGCAGACATATGGCTATCATTATTTTAAGTGCATAAGCGCCCCAGTCGGAGAAGAATACGCTTGTATTCTGCCAGAAGGGAGCGAGCACGAGGGCAACAAGCACGGCAATTATTCCGAGAGTGATAAAGAGCCAGAAGTCCTTGCGCGGCGTGAATTTGAGTTTTTTCATTTTTGATATTTCCTTTCATTTCCCGCGTCGCCGCGGGTCATCCTATCGCCATTCTATCATAATTCCCCCGGGGTGTCAAGCGTTGGTTTGTTAACAAAACCGGCGAAAATCAGCTTTTCTTCCTTTATTATATAGTGCACCTATATTTCATCCGTGCGGTAGAGTGATTTTTGTGCCTGTCTTATATATTACGCGACAGAAAAAGAAAAAATTAAAAATCTTTGAAAAAAAGTATTGACAAATCTCGCGGCAGGTTGTATAATAGACAAGCATTGTGTGGCAGGACTTAATAAACTGTGGCAGAGTGCGCTTGTTCCTTGAAAATTGAACAACAGAAATTTCTGAAAAGAAGCACTGAATA
>CALDMI010000003.1 GCA_937914815.1 uncultured Clostridia bacterium | reverse complement strand
TTCGCGGCTGGAAAAGAAGATAATGTGTCGTTTGCGCAAAAAAATAGAGGAAAAAATATGATTTTTTCGCTGAAACTATTGCAAAACCCAAAAAGCTATGATATAATTAGTCGTAATGAAATGATTTCACTATGTCAAGAGGTGTTAAAATGAAGCAAGGAATACATCCCGAATACAAAGAGGCTACCATCAGATGCGCTTGCGGCGCGACCGTTAAGACTCACTCTGTAAAGGGTGATATGAATGTTGAAATCTGCGCGAAGTGCCATCCTTTCTATACAGGTAAGCAGAAGTTCGTAGATGCGGGCGGGCGTGTTGACAAGTTCAAGAAGCGTCTTGCGGCAACGAAGTAATCGTTGTCAGAAAGAAGGAGCGACGGATAGCTTTCTTTATCCTCGCTCCTTTTCTTATTTTCGGCTGGAGGTGATTATATGTCAGATATAATATACACCGGCGGGACACCCGCCGTCCTTGTCTCCGTGGCGGAGAGCACACAGCGGCTCCCGGAATGTGAGCGGTCGCTCGATGAGCTTGAGCGCTTGCTTTCCACAGCCGGCGGCAGTACATTTGCGCGGGTAATACAGATAAAGGACAGCTTTGACCCGAGAACCTGTATCGGGAGCGGAAAGGTCGCCGAGGTGCGCGGACTTTGTAGCGATTACGGAATACCGCTTGTTGTCTTTGATTTTGAGCTTTCGCCGTCGCAGATAAGAAATCTTGAAAGTGATATAGGCGATGTCAGAGTTATAGACCGCAGTATGCTGATACTCGATATTTTCGCCATGCACGCCACGAGCGGAGAGGGAAAACTGCAGGTAGAGCTCGCACAGCTCAGATACAGCGCACCGCGGCTCACCGGACAGGGGACCGAGCTCTCGAGACAGGGCGGAGGAATAGGCTCACGCGGACCGGGAGAGAGCAAGCTTGAAACAGACAGACGGCATTTGCACGAGAGAATATCCACGCTCCGCGCAAGGCTTGCAGAGCTTGAGCATAACAGGGGAGTCATGCGTTCACAGAGAGACCGCAGCGGGCTTAAAAAGATTGCGATAGTCGGGTATACCAACGCCGGAAAATCAACACTGCTGAATCTCCTGACCGACGCCGGGGTGCTGTCGGAGGATAAGCTTTTTGCGACCCTCGACCCGACGACAAGGCGGCTCGAGCTCCCGTCCGGAGAGAGCGTGCTGCTTACGGATACCGTAGGCTTTATACGCAAGCTTCCGCATCATCTCGTTGAGGCGTTCAAATCCACGCTCGACGAGGTTCGCTATGCCGATATACTCATGATAGTTACGGATATATCCGATCCGGAGGCAGAGGAGCAC
>CALDMI010000002.1 GCA_937914815.1 uncultured Clostridia bacterium | reverse complement strand
CATTGTCTTTCCTTTCGTGTCAGAGGATGTTCTGCGTGAGTTTCATTTTATCAAACAGGTTTCTGAACATATTACCGTTGCAGAATGAGAGCATTGAGAGCCTGTTCGCCGATTTGCGCACCTCGCATGACGCGCCGGGGAGAAGAGAGGCGAGGTCCCTGCCGTCTATACTTATCTTCATCGGCGCCGTGCCGGTATTTGTCACCGTCAGGCTCTCGTCCGCGCCGAATATCAGCGAGCGGTTGAAGAATGTATGCGGGCATATCGGGGTGACAAGCAGTGACTCGACATTCTGCGCCACGACAGGACCGCCCGCAGAGAGCGAATACGCGGTAGAGCCCGCGGGGGTCGCGAATATTATTCCGTCCGCGCGATACCGTAGGCACTCTCCGATACTGTCCCCGAGCAGAAAGTCAGCCATACCGAGGGGGGCGGAATGTGAAAGTATTATATCGTTTACCGCGTACCGCCCGAGGCGCGCGCCGTCCGTTATGACCTCGAGGAGCATTTTTTCATGTACCGTATATCTGCCGTCGCGGAGTCCCGCGAGCTTTCCTATATCCGACGGCTCCGTCTCGCTTAAATACCCGAGCTTTCCGAGATTGACGCCAGTCAGCGGTATTCCGTGCGCGACGGCGTAAACCGATGCGTCAAGCACAGAGCCGTCACCACCTATTACTACTATCGCCTCGGCGGAGTCCGGAAATTCGTCATACGGGACCGCCCCCGGCAGCCTTATCGCGTACTTTCGCTCCGTCATTACCGTTATTCCCGCCGCGGTAAGAGTTTCAGTCACCGCGAGAGTAACGGCAAGATTTTTATCTTTGTTTTCATTGGGGATGACAGCTATATTCTTCATTGGTACCCCTTTCGTAGCGGTTCTGCCCCACTTTATTTTCTCATATATGCAAGGTATTCCGTATTTCCGTCTCCGCCGAGTATCGGAGATACAATGCATCCGAGCACTGTAAAGCCGCATTTTGCGGCGAAGTCAAGAACCCGCCCGACTGCCGCAGAGCGCACGGCGGCATCACGCACTATGCCGCCCTTTCCTATACCGGCGGGTCCCACCTCGAATTGCGGTTTTATAAGACATATAAAATCGCCGTGCTCGGCAAGGACATTCATGACATTCGAAATTATGTATGTAGCCGATATAAACGAAACATCCATAACGGCAAGGTCCGGCGTATAGAAGAGCTTATCCGGCGACAGATAGCGCGCATTGCAATTTTCAACCGATGTTACACGGGGGTCGCCCGCAAGGCTCGCGGCAAGCTGCCCGTGCCCGGAATCAACGGCGATCACATGCTTTGCACCGTTTTTCAGAAGACAATCGGTAAATCCCCCGGTCGAGGCCCCTATATCAAGGCACATGCGCCCCGCGGGGTCAATGCCAAATGTCGAGAGTGCCGCCTCGAGCTTCAGCCCTCCGCGGCTCGCATACCTTCTGTCATCCGATATAAGAATGACATTATCCGCGTTATCCGGCACATCAAACGCCGGCTTTATGACGGTTCGCCCGCCGACGGTAACAGCGCCCGCTCTTATATAGTCCTGCGCCTCCGTCCGGCTCTTTGCAAAGCCGTGGGAAAATAGGAAAATATCAAGCCTCATCTGACGCTACTGTAAATGCCGTATCGGTAACGGCACCGTCCGCGCCCTCTGTCAGGAGGCGCACCTTCTGCTCTGCGTTATCGAGCGCCGAGTTGCAGAATTTGACAAGCTCCACCGAGCGCGAAAACGCCTTTATCTGTTCGTCGAGCGTCATATCTCCGCCCTCGAGCTTTCTTACCGTATCCTCGAGTTCCGCGAGTGCGGACTCAAAGGTCATATCCTTTTTCATGGTATTCCTCCGCTTTGTGTAGAGTTATTTTCGTTCGGCGGTTATTTCGCCGTCCGACATACGGAGCCGGAACTCTCCGCCCTCCGGAATATCCGCGACGGAGGAAACCGCCCTGCCCCCGACGCTCGCGACCGAATAGCCGCGGCGCAGTATGGCGAGCGGGCTCATGGCATCCGCCTTACCCGCAAGGAGCGCAAGCGCGTTTCTCTTTGCTGTAATAAGTGCCGTACACGCACGCGCCGCGTCATTGGAAAGCGAGAAGATTTTTTCGCGCTTTTCGGAAAACAGAAGCGTTGGGTCGGAAAAGACCTTACTCGCACGCAGAGCTTCAAGACGCTCTCTGCACCTTCCGGTATTTCTTATAAGTGCCGCCGCGCACCGCTCCTCCGCCGTATCGAGCGAGAGCCGGAGCTCACGCACATCGGGAACCGCGATCTCCGCCGCGGCGGACGGCGTCGGCGCGCGCATATCCGCAACAAAGTCGCAGATTGTATAATCTCTCTCGTGTCCGACAGCCGATATTATCGGGACCGTCGCGGCATATATGCGCCGCGCGAGCTTCTCACTGTTAAAAGCCCAGAGGTCCTCTATCGACCCGCCGCCACGACCTATTATGACAACATCGCAAAGGTGCGAGCGGTCAAAATAATCAACGGCGGCAATTAGATTTTCCTCGGCTCCGTCCCCCTGTACAAGGCTGCCGTAAACATATATTCTTGCGAGAGGAAAGCGCCGGTTCATGACATTTATTATATCCCGGACAGCCGCCCCGGTTGGCGAGGTTATCACGCCTACCCTCATGGGCATTTTCGGGAGCGGGAGCTTGTGCTCCTCGTCAAACAACCCCTCTCTGCCGAGCTTTTCTTTCAGTTGCTCGTAAGCCAGTGCGAGCGCGCCGACCCCGTCCGGCTGCATTGCCGAGACATATATCTGATATTCGCCGCGGACGGGATAGACGGAGACCGTGCCGCTGACAATGACCTTCATTCCGTTCTCGGGAGTGAAGCGCAGGCGCGCGGCGGAGGAGCGGAACATCACCGCCCTTATCTGCCCACCGTCGTCTTTCAGGGAAAAATAGAGGTGCCCTGTCGAGGAATGGGCGATGAAATTCGATATCTCGCCCGAGACATATATTCCCGCCATGGGCTTTGCCGCTTCTATTATACCCTTTATCCGCTCATTGAGTTCGGATACCGTGATGGGCGCGCCGCTCCCGCGCTCGCGCAATGCGGTTATATCCATTTCAGGACTCCTTCATATTCATATATCTCCGGCGGGCGAGCGCGGCTATGCCGACGGCGTTGTCAGCCGAGAGCGCCGGCTCTGCAAAATGCGCCGTATCGCCGTAGCGGGCGCGCAACCGGGTCTTTATAATGGAATTGCTCATAACCCCTCCGGCAAAGACTTTCGGCAGATCCCCGCATACGGAGATGCCGTAGTCGCAGAGGGCAATTATCGCACCGGCGACATATTCGAGAACAAATGCGCTGACCTGCCGGGCGTCCCCGGTGTCATGATACATCTTCGCGGCTATGTTCTCTATTCCGGAGAGATTTATACTTCCGTCGGTCAGCGCGATTTTTCTTTTCGGTAGTTTGCCCGTATATTCAAGCGCGGCGGCTTCAAGATGCGCCCCGGCGGGAAAAGGCATACCCATAAGCACTCCCGTGCGGTCAATAAGCTGACCCGCGTTTATGTCGGCTGTGCCGCCGAGGAGCCGGGTGTCAAAGCCGGAAGAGCTACTGCGCGCGGCGAGAAGCTCGGTCGTGCCGCCGGATATGTGGAAAGCCAGAAAATCATTTCCGTCCGCGAGATCCGTCATTCCGGAGGAAAAGAGCGCCGCCATAATGTGCCCGCACTGGTGCGAAAATTCATATACGGGAATACCGAGCGCCGCCCCCGCAGACATCGCCGCGGAACCCCCGGCGAGAAAGCATGGCATATATGAGCCTTCCACATTTCTCGGACGGGAGGACACGCCGATACAGACAGGCTGTCTGCCGGAGAGTATGGCGCGCGCCTCCTCCATTGCGGAGGGGAGATTTTTCACATGGGCAAAAACCGCGTCCGACTGACGGAGCCCGCGCTCACCGGGCTTTACCGGCAGTGGTCTCTTTATATTTGCGAGCAGCCGTCCGTCGGTTGTCATAAGGGAGACAGAGGTCGTATAATTGCTCGTGTCTATCCCCATTACAATGCGCTCATCCATCAGGGGCGCACTGCTTTTGCAACGGAGTTGAGTACCCCGTTTACGAATGTGTAGGTTTTCTCGTCGTCGTACTTTTTCGCGAGCTCTATTCCCTCGTTTATCGAGACCTTCGTCGGTATATCCGGCATGAATTTCAACTCGTAGGTTGCGAGGGTTATTATCGCGCGAGAGACCGGGGATATGCGCTCCCGCTTCCAGCCGAGGAGACATTCGCCGGATATCGCATCTATTTCCTCTCTGTGCTCATAGGTGCCGAACACTATCTCTCTTACATAATTGTCTACCTCGAGATCAAGCGTTACAGCGTCGTCGAGGATTTCATCCGGGGTCTTTGCCGGGTCGCTGCCAGCGTCGCAAAGCAGGAGGAAGGCGTTTTCTCTTGCGGTTTTTCTGTTCATAAGTCATTCCTTTACAAAATCAAGGGCAAAATATTTACGCGTATATTATAACGCAGTGCAGAGGAAAAGTCAACATCGGGAGCCGCGGCGTATGAATATTTTTTCATTTTCCATTCGTCAGGCTAACGGCGTCTTATAATTCCCGTCCTGTGCTTGACATCTCCCGCGATTTGTAGTAAAATATCGGGTGAGATTTACGGATTTGAAAAGAAGGAGTGAGTATATGAATATTCTGCATGACATTGAGGAGGAGCGCGTAAAGCCGAACGACTTTATAGCCGTCGTGGAAATCACGAAGGGGAGCAAAAACAAGTATGAGCTTGACAAAACGACAGGTATGCTGATACTTGACAGAATACTCTTCACGGCGACGCACTACCCCATGAATTACGGCTTCATCCCGCGCACACATGCGGAAGATAATGACCCTCTCGATGTGCTTATCCTGTGCTCGGAGTCTATCGACCCTATGACGCTTGTTCGCTGCTATCCGATAGGCGTTATGCGTATGGAGGACTGCGGAATGTCGGACGAGAAAATCATAGCCATTCCCTACGGCGACCCCACATATACCCCCTACAAGGATATATCAGAGCTCCCGACACATATCTTTGAGGAGCTCCGTCACTTCTTCCTCGTATACAAGGAGCTTGAGGGAAAAACGACCGTTGTAAACGATGTCGGAACGGCGGACGAGGCAAGGCAGACAATAGTAGAATGCCTCGAAAGATACAAGAAAAAATACGGCAGAAAGTAAAAAACAAAATAGGTTTGTCCGGATTACCGGGTATTCCCCGGCGCTTGACAAACCTATTAAAATGTGTTAAAATAGCGTCCGTATGCGGGTATGGCGGAACTGGCAGACGCGCCGGATTTAGGTTCCGGTGGATATCCGTGCAGGTTCAAATCCTGTTACCCGCACCAAAATCGAGTGCCCATGTCAGACCTTGTGGTTTGGTACGGGCACTCGTTTGTTTTTATTGTAATGCTATTTTATCATACGCATGGAACACGGTTTATCTTTTCCATGCTGCTTCTGATAAATCGAAAGTTTTGGAATTGATAAACTTACAGATGCTTCCCAAATCGGGGAACAGTTTCGGAGTCGTGATATTCATTTCATTAAGGGACTTTCGCAGATCAGCCTTGCTTTCCTTCGGAATTACATAAATACATTTCACATTATTGCGAATTTCTTCAATCATATGTAGTTTAATATCTTTCACTGTTGTACTATACGCCTCGTTTAATGGAAAACGGCAAAGCTGGAAAAAGCCCTCCTGTGCTATGATTCGCGGGTTTGCGTCATTGGTTTCCAAAAAACATATGTTTCCCTTTTGTTTAATATTTTTACTGAAATCAATCTTGCGTACAGTATTTTTTGGATTATCGTTGTAAGATATTATATCTGTTAGGCAATCAATCCAATCCAAATTCTTATTCATTTGCCACTTTCGCTTGTAAGTGTATTCATCTTTTTCGTCTGTCGTTTCCCTGAAATAGAAAAATTCATTGATCGTATACTTAACATCGGTGGCTAAAATGTAAGAATCATTTTCATTTTTTTCATTATTAATAGCAAAAAACAACGCGACCAAAGGATTATATGTCCAGTCGAGAAGTCTGGTTTTCAAGCCGTAATGCTGTGCACTGGCAATCCAATCTGCGAGACTCTCGTAATAAGGCAGGTATTGTATTGAATAGCGGTTGTAGTCCTCATACAATTTTATCTCATATTCTCGCAATTCCGCATAATTACTTACATTATCCGGGAGTTTTCTCAAGACTGTAGGAAACAACTCCTTATCACATGTAAGTCCTCTGAAAGCGACTTTGTTTTTAGATTCAGCAGAGCATCTTTTGAGCACCAAATTACCGATGTTTTCTGCCGTCAAAGTTATCACTTTTTCCTCATTTTCCAAAAGTGACTTAATGGTATTCTGTTCGTTATCCTCTGTTTCGTTTTTCATAATATATCCTCTTTTTTTACTTTAACTTCTTTACGCAATTGTCATGCGCAAATCATCTTCGCGCTTCTTTTCGGAAACAGGGAGAGAAATCGTCGAAAGCTCGGCTTGAGCATTTTTACTCTGCTGTCCGCTATAACCCCATGCAATGTTGGCATAACACCAATAAGCCCACTCAGAATCCCATCCGCTGGGTTTTGATGTTGCCATGCAATATATCGTTTGAGACGATTTCCAACCATAAAATGCACGACGACCAACAGCTGTGACACTTTTCGGAATAGTTATACTCTCGAGACCTTTACAATTTCTAAAAGCAAAATCACCGATGGTGATTCCTCCATTTGAAATCACCACTGTTTTTAAGCTATCAGGAATAGAGTAATAGTAAGATTTGCTCACGGTCGGATAATGGCAATCATCACTCGAATATGTCCGATATCCGTATCCAAACAGAATACCAAAATGCGAACTGTAACCGGTAGCATTACGATCAGTCCCCACAAAAGGAATAGTTATGCTCGTAAGACTAGTGCAACCTTGAAAAGCTCCCTCGCCAATACTGGTGACACTGTTTGGAAT
>CALDMI010000001.1 GCA_937914815.1 uncultured Clostridia bacterium | reverse complement strand
TGGTCGGTACGGCGGTTGCCGCCTCATCGGCCGTTACCGGTATTCTCGCGCAGAGGGCGCGGCAAAGCTCATCTTTTCCGTAATCTGTCGGAAGTATTATATCTGTCTGTATCATGCCGCGCCTCCTTTTTTAGTCTGTGGCGCCCCGGGTTATACTCCCGGGGCGCCGGATTTTCTTTTTGTTACTGTTTTTCGCTGTCCTCGGCGCGCTCTTCCTTTATAACATCAGCCGCCGGTATATTGTTTGCCTCATAGCCGTAGCGGTAACGGTACTTCTTGTAGTAGCCCTTTTTACCGTGGACATACGCGGGGGTGTTTTTCGGTTCTACATCATTTAGGACGGTGCCTATTATGCTGCCGTCAACGCTCGTAAGGAAGCCTACGGCGCTCTTCACCGCGGCGGTATCGCAATATCCGCAACGGACAACAAGGAGATAGCCGGATATGTTCTGAGATATGACGCCGGCGTCGGTCACCTCGCAGACCGGGGGCATATCGAAGAGGACGATATCAAACTCGGATTTCCACTCGTCGATAAACTCCTTCATTCTCTTCTGCGAGAGGAGCTCCGAGGGGTTCGGAGGTATGTGACCGGAGGCAATGACGGTGAGATTATCGCTGTTCGCGACCTTCTGCATTACCTCGTGGCTGTCCCCTATTATACCTGCGAGCAGCTCGCTGAGTCCCTCGCGCTTTTCAAGCGAGAATATCTTTCTGAGCACGGGGCACCTCATATCGCCGTCGACAAGAAGAACCTTCTTATTCGACATAGCGAACGAAAGCGCGATGTTCGATGTAACAACCGACTTTCCGGCGCCGGCATAGGGGCTCGTCACCGCGTATACCGGCGTACCTCCGTTTGCGGCGGAATAGTAAACTCCGGTACGGATATGGTTGAACGCCTCGTTTATCGCAAAGGGGGTGTTCGCGCCGACGAGCATATTCTTGTATGTGCGGATGACGCCGTTGTTCTTCTTCCCGGGAATATAGCGCTTCATACGCTTGCCCTGCGGGTCCTGCGGGTCTGACCAATGGGGGACGGAGCCGAGGTTCGGGCATCCGGTGCTCGCCGTGAGCTCTGTCTCGTTGTGTATAACGGTATCGAAAACAGATATGAGGAGAAACACGCAATAGGTTATGACAGCGCCGACGAGAGCCGCGAGTATCGCGTTTCTCACATAAGAGGGAGAAATCACCGTCACGCGGACATTCTCCTCAAGGCTGTACACCTTGTCTATCGTATCGGCGTCCTTTGTATAGCTCATCTCCTGGATTATATTCGGAAGAACCTTCTTCACCGACTCTACCGACGCCTTTGCGGTCTCGGGAGAGTCCGCGGTCACGGTGAGGCGGAAGATAAAGAGATCATCGTCGTCCCTGTCCGCTTTCATCATTTTGCGGAGCTTTGCCACGGCGGCGTCCTCGGAGCAGTTATAGTCCGGGAGCTCATTCAGGTGTCCGTCGCGGACGGCGGCGGTAAGCACCTTATCCTCGGTAGAAAGCTGCATATAGTTCTTCGCGAGGATCGATGCGGCGGAAAGGATAGCCTGTGACGAATAGGCATAGTCCTTTGTATTGTTGTTAACCCAGAACGAGGCTGTCGCCTTATACTCGGTCTTTGTGAAGAATTTCGTGAAGAGCCCGCCGGCTGCCGCGGCGACAACCGCCACTATCGCGACCCATGCAAAGCATTTTTTCAGCACCGTCCAGAGGACCGAGAGGCTTATTTCCTTTTCGCTGTTTTCGGTGTTCATATTGTTCTCCATATCAGTTTTCAATTGCTCCTGTCTCTATAAGTTTTTGTATGAATGCATCGGCGTCCCGCACCGCAACGTCGCGCGGGACATCGTATTTTTCGGTCAGAGCGTCGTATATTTCCTCGCGCTCCGCTCCCTTTTGCAAAAGCTCGAATATCGTTCTTCCGCTCCCGTTCAGTATCACGCCGCCGACGCCGCGCGCCGCGCCGCCGAGGGAGACCGCAACAGTCCTGCCGCCTACCTCACGGAGCACAAAGTTTCCTTTTATCTTCATTTTTTAACCTCCTCCCGGCTCACATCACCGGTCAGTGCCGCGCGCGCGGTGTGCGCCGCGCCGGGCTCCATATTACAGTAGAGTCTTATAAGTTTTGTCGCACGGAGTATCCTGTCGGCAAGGTCAAGTGTCCCGAGCATGGCGCCCGGGGTGTCCGGCATGAATATCTGACAGAGCAGGTCCTGCACGGCGTCCTCCGGCGAGATGGGCTCTGCCTTATTTTCCGCGCCGCGGCGGAGAAAGACTATGCCGCCGAGCGGATACTCGCCCGGTGTGCCGTAATTCTCTTTTCCGCGCCACGGCGTCCCGCAGGCGAAAAGCCTGTCCCCGATGAAGCGGAGAATTGGCTTGTCCCCGTTAAGGACAAAGCAGCCCGGGAATTCCGAGAGCCAGAGGCGGGTGTGCGTTGTCTTGCCGGTCCCGCTCTTCGCGGTGAAGGCGTATGCAACACCGTCGAGCACGACGACCGATCCGTGAAAGACGACGGCGCCGTAATCCGGCAGGTGCTCTGCTATCTGTCTGTAGGCACAGACGGACTCGTAGTACCCGGGGGGTAGCCCGGGGGTAAGCTTTGCCTCTTTTTCTATTTCCCCGTCGCCGACGCGGACGGCGATGTCCGGGGGCGAGCCCGGCGGGGCGAGGTAGTCCGCCGCGAGCGCGGCAAGATACGGATATTTATTATCGACCGAGACGGTGAGCCCGGCTATCTTTATATCAGTCATTGCCCCCGTCCTTTCATATATGCGGCTATCAGAGCCTCGTTTCCGTCGGATATTGTGATGTATGCAAATGCGGTCATTCCGCCGGAGTATTCCACCTCGGAGAGCGCGGTGCAGTCCGAGAACGCGGACTTCCCTATTTTGTGTACCCCCGACGGGAGAATGACGCGGGAGAGCGCGGTGCAACCCGCGAACGCCTCATCCCCCACCGAATACATCCCGGAGGGGAGCGCCGCGAGGGTCAGCCCCGTGCAGTCGCGGAACGCGCCGGTCGGAAGAGCCTCGAGGGACTCACCGAACGTTAAACTGTACATACCGATACACCCGGCGAACGCCTCCTCCCCGAGGGAGGTGAGCGACGCGGAGAGCGCGACGGTGCGCAGCGACGTGCAGAGCGAGAAAGCCGAGGCGCCGACGGATGTAACACCGTCCGGCAGTGTCAACTCACGGAGGCTGTCACAATAGTAGAATGCCTTATCCTCTATCGTTTCAAGGGATTTCCCCCATGAGACGGAAGAGAGCGAGCGGCAACCGGCAAACGCCGAGTCTCCTATCACAAGGAGTGTATCGGGGAGCTTTACAGCCTCTATCTTATCGCAGTTTATGAACGCCGAGGCGCCGATATAGCGAAGAGCTTTTGAGAATCGGACACTCCTAAGTCCCGTGCAGCCGGAGAAGGCATATTTTTCTATTATACCCGGGACTCCGGAGAGGTCAAGCGACGTAAGCGACTTACACCCCTCAAACGCGCTCTCCCCGAGGTAGCGAAGCTGCAACCCCGAGAGGGTGACGCCGGAGAGCTTATCACAGCCGTAGAACGCCTTATCGCCTATATATGTGACCGTTTTCGGGACGGAAAGCTTACCTATGAGGGTACAGCCGTAGAACGCAGTGCCTCCGATATACTCCGTTCTCTTCGGAAGCGATGAGATATCAAGCATGGAGCAGAAGGCAAACGCGCCGGAGCCGATATATGTGACGCTGTCCGGCAATGTTATATTGAAGAGTCCGGAGCAGTCATAAAACGCGTCATCGCCTATCTTTTTGCAGTTTTTCGGAAGCCTTACCTCGGTGAGCGCCGGGCAAGCCATGCAGACAGCCGCGGGGACATCGCCGGGGAGAGATGACATATCGACCGACACGAGCGACGGGCAGGAGAAAAAGAGATTTTCGCCGTATTCCGTCTCCCATGCGGGAAACGCAAACGAGGTTATCGCAGAGGCGGTAAAGGCGTAGTCTCCCACGCTTTTCAGAGACGACGGGAAGGATATTCCCGAGAGGTCACCGCAGGAGGAGAAGGCATAGCGCCCTATGCTCCTGACGCCGTCACCGAAAGTCACAGAGCGGAGAGCGGTGCACTCCGAAAATGCGAAGTCCGGAACCGAGAAAAGGCTGCCCGGCAGGGTCACGGAGGCGAGAGAATAACAGTCAAGGAACGCGTACTCGCCCATTGTATTGAGCCCCTGCGGGAGGGAGATTTCAAGGAGGGTCTGGCACTGCTCAAACGCGTGTGCGCCTATACCGTTCAGCCCCTCGCCGGAAAAGGTAATTTTGTTAAGGTATGTTGCGTGGTAGAACGCGTAATCGGTTATCACCGAGACGGAGGACGGGAGGGTCACCTCTATTACGTCATTACACTCGGTGAACGCGGAGGAAATCATTTTAATGCCGTCCGGGAGGGTGAGCGCGACGCCGTCGAGGAGCCCTACAAAGCCGCCGGCGGAATACTCACGGCTCACGGGCTCGGCAACGTCTGTCTTTCTGTAATCCGCGCCGTTCTTTACCGGAGAGTATTTTATGAGAATACCGTCGCCGACGACGGTGAGCTCACCGTCAAGAGCGGTATAGTACGCCGTCCTGTAAAACGCCATGCCGCCGATATATGAGACGGAGGACGGAATATTGATGTCCGTTAGATCCTTGCAGTAATAGAAAGCATGGCTCCCTATCCTTTTCAGTCCCTCCGGGAGGGTCACTTTTGTAAGCGAGGAGCAGTTACGGAATGAGTAGTCGCATATCTCGGTGATACCGTCCGGGACGGTGTACTCCGTCACCCCGGATTTCGGGGGGAGGATAAGCAGCCGACCGAGCGCGACGTCAAGGAGCGCGCCGCCAACCGTCGAATACTTTTCGTTCCCGGCGGGAACGGTGATTTTCTCAAGGCTGTCGCACTGTGAAAATGCGCCCTCGCCCACCGACATCACATCTCCGAGGGAGACGGACACAAGGGCGGAGCAACCGGAAAAGGCATAATCCCCGAGGGATTTTACGGCGGGGATGGATACCTCGGTAAGTGCGGTGCAGCCGGAAAAGGCATAATTTGATATTTCAGAGAGACTGTCCGGCAGGGTCGCGAAAACAAGAGAGGTACAGCCGTAGAACGCGCCGGCACCTAGCCTTGACAGCGACGGGACCTCCGGAAATTCCGCAAGTGCCGTACAGCCGGAGAACGCATAGCTCCCTATTTCCGTTACGTCCCCGGTGAGGGCAACAGACGAGAGGAGAGAGCAACCGGAAAATGCGCCGTCCCCGATACAGGAGAGCGTCCCCTCCGAGGAGAAATATTCAAGAGATGCGCAGGAGGAGAAGGCGTTTTCGCATATTCTCCGAAGGAAGCGCCCGGTATGAACCCTGCTCACCGAGCTGCCGGAGAATGCCCCGGACTCAACCGACGAGACCGAGCGCCCCTCTATCGCGTCCGGCACAGTGATCTCCCCGCCCGAGCCGGTGTAGCCGGATATGCCGACCGTCCCGTCGTCGAGAATGACATAGCGGAAATCGCGGTATATAT